>NZ_JBEHZD010000730.1:0-3131 GCF_040240285.1 Streptomyces sp. HSW2009
CGCGACAGCGGCTGCCGCGCCGCGGCGGCCCCGGGGACCGCTCCCGCGACGCCCCGCCGCACCCCCACCTAAATCACCCCTACCGCGCCGTGAACCCCCCATCCACCGCCAGCGCGGCGCCCGTCACGAAGGTCGCCTCGTCGCTGAGGAGGAAGGTGGCGAAGGCCGCGATCTCCGCCGGCTGGGAGATGCGGCCCAGCGGGTGCAGGGCCGCGATCTGGGCGACCGACTCCGGGGTTGCGCCCATCGTTTCGCGGAAGAGGGGGGTGTCGACGCCGCCGGTTATCAGGGCGTTGACCCGGACCGACTGCGCGGCGTGTTCCAGGGCCGCTGCTCGGGTCAGGCCGACCACGCCGTGCTTGGCGGCCACGTAGGGGGCCACGCCCGGCATGCCGACGACGCCGAGGTTGGAGGCGTTGACGACGATGGAGCCGCCGCCGGCCGCCGTGATGGCCGGGAGTTGGTGCTTGAGGCTGAAGAACACGCTCGTCAGGTTGTGTTCCAGTTCGGACGCCCAGCGGTCGGCCGGGATGTCCGGGATCGGGTCGAAGGAATTGACGCCGCCGGCGTTGTTGAACGCGCCGTCGAGCCGGCCGAATTCGCGTACCGCAGCGTCCACCGCGGCGGCCACCTGCGATTCCACGGTGACGTCCGTCGGTACGAAGAGGGCGTTGCCGCCGCGAGCCCTGATGTCCGCCGCCACCTCGTCGCCCAACTCCTTGCGGCGCGCCGCGAGGACGACGCTCGCTCCTTCGGCCGCCAGGCGTTCCGCCACCGCCCTTCCCATTCCCGACGTCGCCCCGGTGACCATCATGACCTTGGATGCGAAACGCGTTGACATGGCAGTCGTGCCTTTCCGTTCTGTTTCTTAGCTGCTTTTAGCTGTTCTTGGCTGCTCTTGCGGGCCGTGAATTCGATGCGTGAATTCGTCGATGTGGCCATCCTGCGGCGCGGGGCGGCCGGTTCGCTGGCGGTAAACGGACGGGGATTTCGCGACGGCGGGGCCTGGCGCTGGCGGGCGGCATTCCACCCCCGTACGGCGCCCGTCCGGCCCCCCGCGCACCGTCTGTCCGACCTCGCGTACGGCGCCCGCCCGGCTTCCCGTACGGCGTCCGCCCGGCCCGAGATGCGCCGCATGGCGGGCGCCCGTCACGGATTGCCGTAAAAGCCCGTTACGGGGGTGGAACTCATGCACGCGACATGTGTGTGTCGTACATGGGTCAGCGTGGCGCCGTCCGTCACCGTTCCAATCGCCTGCGTCCACATCAGCCCAGGAGGGGCACATGACTCATTCATCGCATGGCGATCATGTCGAGCAGGAGATACGGGCCGCGGCAGCGCAGTTGGGCCGCCGTCGGTTTGTGACCGTCACCGGCGCCGCGGCGGCGCTCGCGTTCGCCACCAACATGCCGGGCACCGCGCAGGCCGCGTCCGGCACGTACGACGCCCGGCGGATCACCGACAACCCGTTCACGCTCGGCGTCGCCTCCGGTGACCCGCGCCCCGACTCGGTCGTGCTGTGGACGCGACTGGCCCCGCGCCCCTTCGAGATCGGTGGCGGCCTGCCCCGCAAGAAGGTCCAGGTGCGCTGGGAGATGGCGCACGACGAGCGGTTCCGGCGCATCGCGCGGCGCGGCACCACCAGCGCGTTCGCCGAGTTCAACCACACCGTGCACGTCGAGCCCAGCGGGCTGGACGCGGACCGCACGTACTACTTCAGGTTCCGCACCGGCGACTGGATCAGCGAGGTCGGCCGCACCCGCACCGCGCCCTCCTCCCGGGCCCGCATCTCCGAGCTGCGCTTCGGCCTGGTCTCCTGCCAGGCGTACCACGACGGCTACTTCACGCCCTACAAGCACCTGGCCGACGAGGACCTGGACGCCGTCTTCCACCTCGGCGACTACCTCTACGAGTACGCGGTCAACTCGGTCGGCGGCGCCCGCAACTACACCGACCGCAGGCTGCCGGCCGTCTTCAACCGGGAGACGATCACGCTGGAGGACTACCGGCTGCGGTACGCCCTCTACAAGGGCGACCCGGACCTCCAGGCCGCGCACGCCGCGCACCCGTTCATCGTCACCTGGGACGACCACGAGACGGAGAACAACTACGCGGGCGAGCAGCCCGAGAACGACGTGCCGCCGGAGGAGTTCCTGATCCGCCGCGCCGCCGCGTACCGCGCGTACTGGGAGAACCAGCCGCTGCGCACCCCGCAGCGCCCCAACGGCGCCGACATGCGGCTCTACCGCCGCCTCCCGTACGGGCAGCTCGCGCAGTTCGACATCCTGGACACCCGGCAGTACCGCTCGGACCAGGCGTACGGCGACGGCTGGCAGGTGCCGGGCCCCGAGTCGACCGACCCGTCGCGCACCCTCACCGGTGCGACGCAGGAGCGTTGGCTGCTCGACGGCTGGCGCCGCTCCCGCGCGCTGTGGAACGTCGTGCCGCAGCAGGTCACCTTCGCCGAGCGGCGCAGCACATCGAACCCGGACTACAAGCTCAGCATGGACTCCTGGGACGGCTACCCGGCCTCCCGCGAGCGGGTGCTGGCCGGTGCCGAGGCCGCGGGCGTGGACAACCTGGTGGTCCTCACCGGTGACGTGCACGTGCACTACGCGTTCGACATCAAGCGGGACTTCGCCAAGCCCGACTCCCGCACGGTGGGCGTCGAGTTCGTCACCACGTCCATCGCCAGTGGCAAGGACGGCACGGAGAAGCCGGACAACTGGGACCGGTACATGAAGGCCAACCCGCACCTGAAGTTCTACAACGGCAAGCGCGGCTACGTGACGCTCACGCTCGACCGCGAGCAGGCCCGCGCCGACTACAAGACGGTGCCCTTCATCACCAAGCCCGGCGCGCCGATCGAGACCGTGGCCTCGTACGCGTCCGAGGCGGGCAACCCGGGCCTGCACCAGGTCTGACGGGTCTGATCCCCCGGGCCGGGGCCCGCTCCGGCCCGGCCCCCTTGCCGGTGCCGACGCCGGCCCCGATGCCGGCCCCGATGCCGACACCGTGTCGCGGAGCACACCCCGTGCCCCGCGCCACGGCCGGCCCCGGGCGCCGGTGCGTACGGGCCGCCCCCCCCCCCCCCCCCCCCCCCCCCCCCCCCGGGGGCCCCCGGCGCCCCC
>NZ_JBEHZD010000731.1:0-3187 GCF_040240285.1 Streptomyces sp. HSW2009
GTCCCACCCGGAACAGTTGGCACGGCTGCGCCAATCCTGTCCGGCGGGGGGGGGCGCCCCCGGGGGGCCCCGCCCCCCCCCGGGCCCCCCCCGGCGGGCCGCCCCCCCCCCCGGCCCCGGGGGGGCCGGCCCCGCCCCCCCGCCCCGCCGCCGCCGCCCCGGGGGCGGGGGGGCCCGGCGGGCCCCGCCCGGCCGGGGGGGCGGCGGGCCCGGGGGGGGGGGGCCCCCGCCCCGGGGGGTCGGCACCGAGCGTGCGGTGGCGGGCCTGGCCGAGATCGTCGCCCGGGCCGCGGCCGATGCGGGGCTGGCCGATCAGCTCGCGCAGCGGAGCGCTCCGCTGGCCGAGCACGTCTCCGCCTGTCTGGCCAACTGCGACCTGCCGATCGAGGAGGAGCGGCTGACCGAGGCCATAGCGGCGCTCGGTTGGGGCCGTACGGTCAACGTCACCAACGACACGTTCGCGCTGCTGCGCTCCGGGCTGCCGGACGACGGAGAGCCCACCGGGGTCGCCGTGGTCTGCGGTGCGGGCATCAACTGCGCGGGGCTCGCCCCCGGCGGGCGCCCCGCGCGCTTCCCCGCCATCGGCCGCATCTCGGGCGACTGGGGCGGCGGCGGCCATCTGGCCGACGAGGCGCTGTGGTGGGCCGCGCGGGCGTGGGACGGCCGGGGCGAACCCACCGAACTCGCCTCGGCGCTGCCCGGCCACTTCGGGCTGACCGACATGTTGGCGCTGATCACGGCGCTGCATCTGGGCGAGGTGGCGCCGACCCGGCGGTACGAGCTGACGCCGGTGCTGTTCGCGGTGGCCGATGCGGGGGACGCGGTGGCCCGCGCGATCGTGGCACGGCAGGCGGACGAGGTGGTCACCATGGCCACCGTCGCGCTCGCCAAGCTTGACCTGCTCGGTGAGCACGCTCCGGTGGTGCTCGGCGGCGGGGTGCTGGCCGCCCGGCACCGGCTGCTCGACGGCGGGGTGCGCGAACTCCTGGCCGAGCGCGCGCCCAAGGCCACCCCGCACGTGGTGCAGGCTCCGCCGGTGCTCGGCGCGGCGCTGCTCGGCCTGGACCACATCGGCGCGGACCGGGCGCTGTACGAGCGGCTGCGCGCGGCGTACGGGGCGGCGGCCTGACCCATCCGGTCGGTGGCGGTACGGGCTGCGGTTTCGGGTCGGCCCGCCCCGGCCGGCGGCGGTGGCTTCGGACCTGCTGGGCCGGTGTCGGTAGTGGCTCAGGTCCGCCCGCTGCGGCCGACGGTGACGGTCCGGGCCCACCTCGGCCGGCGGCGCCCCGGCCGCCCCGTTCCGGCCCGTGACCACCGCCCGGCCGGGTGCACCCGAGCGGGTGGACCGGGCCGGGCACGCCGGGTCGTGGCCGGGGTGGCGTCGGGAGGCGAATGCGAGGGGCGTGGTGGCGGTGGGGGCCGTCACCACGCCCGCTCCAGGGGGCGCCCCGGAGCGCACGGCCGGAGCGCGCCGCAGCCCGCGCCCCCGGTGTTGCCGGCGCGGCAGCGGGCGTACGGCGGGCAGGCAGACCGGCGGCGGAGCGCCAGCAGAAGGCGGGCCGCGCCCGGCCGGGGCAGCGGCGGGGCGGCGGCGGAGCAGCGCGAGAACGGCATCAGGACGGCGTCAGGGCGGCAGCGGAACGCCCCCGCCTCGACCACCCGTCTTATCCGCCTAGTCCGCATTGCAGAACAACGGGCGTTGAGTAGGAACTTCGCATCTATTGTCCTCCATTCGGAGCACGCCCCCGCAGGCCAGACCGTCGTTAACCGGACGTGACTTCATCCACCGCGCTTCCCGGTACCACAGCCCCGGCCGCGCCCCTCACGGAGTCTCACCGCATGGGGGACTGGGTCCTCACGGCCACGCCCCCGGGCAGCCCACGGGGCTTCACCCACGCCCATCTCCAACGCGGCGCAGAATTCGTCCACCTTCGGTATTGCCAAGCAGAGTTGGCCGATCTGGCCACCACCATGGAGCGCATCGAGGCCGATTTCGTCCAGCGCTGTGAGGCGCTGCGCGGGCCGCGTGCGGAGTCGGCCAGGGCGCCGGCGGGGCGCTCCGATCCACAGCCGAAGCTCCCGTACGCCCGGCTCCCGCAGGACGACCATGCATGAGCGATACGACTACGGCGGCTATGACGTACGCGCCCCCGGCGCCGTCCCGCACCCCGCCTTCGGGCCGGGCAACGAGTCCGGGCTCGGCTTCGGGCCGGACTTCGGTGGCGGGTTCGCGGCGTACGACTCGACGCCGGTGGCCCCCGAGACGGGCACCGCGTTCGTCGCGTACGAAACCTTCCCCGCCGGGTCCGAACCGCTCACCGCGCCCGACCTCGCCGTGCTCGGCGGGCACTGGGACTCCGAGGCCGAACTGACCAAGCTGTTGCGGGAGTCGGCGCCGACCGAGGAGTTCGACCCGCTCGTCGGGCCGGACATCCCCGTGCCCCGACTGCCCCAGCAGCCCCCCACTCACCGTAGACGGCGCCTGCACCGGCTCCGTGGGGCCGTGCGCGACACGCCGCGCACGGTGACCCGTGCCGAGGTGCTGAGTTGTCTGATCGCGGTGCTGGTCGCGGTCATCGTGGCCGTGGTGAGCGTGCTCGGCGGGATGTTCGCGCACGATCCGCTGCGCCAGGTGGTGGCACCGAACGTGGCGCACCACCTCGCCATGTGGTGGCCGGTGTTGATCTACGGGCCGTGGCTGGTGGCCTCGCTGTCGATCGTCCGGCACGCGGTGCACTACCGCAGGGCGCCGCACGCCTGGGCGGCCGTGGTGCTGTTCAGCGCGTTCTCGGTGGCGCTCTCGGTGGCGCACGCGCCGCGCACGGTGGGCGGCATCGCCGTCGCCGCGCTCCCCGCGATCGCCGCGCTGACCTGCTTCCACCAGTTGGTCCGGCAGATCACCCTCACCAGGCCGCCGCGCCGCTCCTCGCCGGCCCAGCACGGGTCGTCCCGCCCCTAGCCGCGCCCCGCCCCGCAGGCCCGGGCCCGCCGCACGCCGCCCCCACGGCGTCGGCGCCGCCCGGGCCTGCCGCTTGTCCGGAGCTTTCGCCTGTCTGGGCTCCCACTTGTCCGAAGCTCTCGCTTGTGCGGGGCTCCGGCTCCTCCGGGGCTCCGGCTTGTCTGGGGCTCTCCCCCGCCGAGGCTCCCGTCTGTCCCCGGCTCGCCCCGGCGCTGCCCTGTCTCGCGC
>NZ_JBEHZD010000732.1:0-3185 GCF_040240285.1 Streptomyces sp. HSW2009
GGGGCGGGGGGGGGCCCGGCCCGGGGGGGGGGGGGGGGGGCGGGGGGGGCCGGGGGCGGGCGCCCCCCCCGCCGGGTCGGCCGGGTCAGCGGGGTCGGTCGGGTCCGCGGCGGCCCCCTCGCCCTGCTGCTCCCCGCGCCGGGCGGCCCGTACCCGGCGGCCGGTCAGGGCGGCCAGGCTGTCGCGCACGTGCTCCATGTGCGCGGTCACGTCCTCGCGCTCCTCCGCGTGCGCGTACAGCACCTTCTCCGTCTCGCGCTCGATGCGCTCGGTCTGCGCCCTGGCCCGGGCGATCAGCTCGTCGCCCTGCGCCTCGGCGTCCTCCTGGCCGTGCCGGGCCGCCTCCTCGACCTCCGCGTACGCCCGCTGCGACTCGGCGACGGTGCGCTCGCCCAGCGCTTCGAGTTCGGCGATGCGGGCTTCGAGCGCGGCCTCGCGCTCCGCGATGTCGACGCCGAGCGCCTCCCAGCGTTCGGCGTGCGAGCGTTCCTGCTGGGTACGGAGCGCCTCGGCGCGCTCCCGCGCCACCTCCAGCGCGTCGGCCGCCTCGTGGCGCCACTGTTCGGCGTCCCGCTCGGAGCTCTCGCGCAGGGCGACGGCCTCGGCCCTGGCCTGCTCGATGACCTCCTCGGCCCGGCGGTCGGCGGCGGACCGCAGGGTGCCGGAGGCCGCGTCGGCCGCGTCGCGCGCCGCGTCCGCGTGTTCGGCCGCCGCCTCGCGCGCCTCCTTGCCCGCCCGTTCGGCCGCCGCGTGCAGCCGCTCCGCCTCCTGCTCGGCGGTGGTCAGGATGAGCTGGGCGCCCTCGCCGAGTTCCGCGTACGTCTGCGGCGGGAGCTCGTCAAGGACCGCGCGCAGCCGCTCCGCCTCGGTGGACATCTCGTTGGCGAGCACGGTCAGCCGCGCCGCCCGCTCCCACGCCGTGTCGCGGTCCGCCGACAGCTCGGCCAGGTACCGGTCCACCTGCGCGGGACGGTAGCCGCGCACGCCCCGCCCGGTGGTGGTGAAGCCGTGGGGTGATTCCGTCCCGCTCATCGTTGAAGCCCCTCTCCGGTCCGTCCGGTGTCTCCGCCGCCATCTTTGTAGATGCGAGCGAAATGCCCATAACGCGACACTCCACCCGGCCACCTCGTCAAGGATGCGGCAATTGATGTCGGAAGTCGTAATCTCGGGGATTCTGATGTGAAGAAACGAACCATCCGCAGTGATCACGGATGGACGCATTCAAGCCATATGAGGCGCAGGTGGGCTAGGGCACGGACGGCCGCACGGCGGGCGCCGCGGCGGGTGCCGGCGGGGCGGGGCGTGTGGTGGTTGTCACCGCGGGGTGTGCCGTGACGCGCTGAGCGCGCGGCGCGGGTGGGGTCCGTGGGGGTACGGGGCGGGGCTGGGCGCGCGGCCCGGGTGAGGTGCGTGGCGGTACGCGGTGGGGGCCCCGTACGCGGTGGGGGCCCGTACGCGGTGACGGGTGGCGGTACGCGATGGCGGGGCCCGAACGGCGGGCCGGGGCCGCGGGCCGTACGGCCGGCGAACTCCGCCGACCCGGCGCTTGACCTGGAGCGCGCTCCAGCTCCGAGCATGGCGGTCATGCACCTCACCGACCCCCAGATCATCCTCGGCACGATGGACTTCGGCACCCGCGTCGCCCCCGATACGGCCTTCGCGATCCTCGACTCCTTCGTCGCCGGCGGCGGCGTCTGGCTCGACACCGCGAACTGCTATTCCTTCTGGAGCGACCCCAGCGGCGTCGGCGGCGCCAGCGAGCGCGTCATCGGCGACTGGCTGCGGGCCAGGCCCGGCATGCGGGAGACCGTACGGATCGCGACGAAGGTGCGACACAACCCGCTGGTCCCGCACGCCTGGCCGGAAAGCGCCGAAGGGCTCTCCGCGTCCGCCGTCCACACCGGGGTCGCGCAGAGCCTGGAACGGCTCGGCGTCGACCACGTGGACCTGCTGTGGGCGCACGCCGAGGACCGCACCGCGCCGCTCGCTGAGACGGTCGGCGCCTTCGGTGAACTGGTCACCAAGGGCGTGGCGCTGCGGGTCGGGGCGGCCAACCACCCCGCCTGGCGCGTCGAACGGGCCCGTTCGCTCGCCCGCGAACAGGGCGTCGAGCCGTGGTCGGCCCTCCAACTGCGCCACTCGCTCGTCCAACCCCGCCCGCTCACCCCGCTCGCGGAGTCCGCCCACCGGCTGCTCACCCCCGAGGACCTGGACTTCGCCGGGTCGGAGGGGCTGGCCGTGTGGACGTACAGCTCACTGATGTGGGGTTCGTACGTGCGTACGGACAAAACGCTGCCGGATATTTATGATCACCCCGGGACCACCCAGGTCCTGGCGGTGCTCGCGGAGGTCGCCGACGAACTCGCGGTCTCGCCCAACCAGGTCGTCCTCGCCTGGCTCATGCAGCAGGGCATCGATCCGCTGGTCGGCGTGAGCCGAGTGGATCAGATCGAGCAGGCGCTCGGCGCCCGCGGCGTGCGGCTCGACGAGGAGCACCTGACGCGCTTCGCCGCGGTGCGGTAGGCGCTGCGCGGCGGGTTGGCCGGTGCCGGCGCCGGTACGTGAGGGCGCTGGAGCCGCGGGAGCAGCCGTCGCGGCGGCGGGCCGATGAGCGACGGCCGCGGCAGCCGCAGCAAGGCGCGGGCACAGGCACGAGCACGGCAACGGCACAGCAACCGCAAACGGCAACAACTGCACCGGCAGGCGCAGCAGTCAGCGAGGAGTTCCATGGCCACCCTCACCCCGGCGGCAACCGTCGACCGCACCGGCGTCTCCCTGGACACCCTGCGCTACTACGAGCGCGAGGGGCTCATCGGTCCCATCGGGCGCACCGCCGGCGGGCACCGGGCGTACACCGAGGAGGACGTCTTCTGGATCGGCCTGGTCACCTGTTTCAGGGACGCCGGCCTCGGCATCGCCGACCTGCGCCGGTTCGTCGAGATGCTGCGCGGCGACCAGTCCCGCACGGAGCGGGTGGCCTTCCTGCGGGAGCGCCGTACGGCCATGGACCAGCAGATGACGGCGTTGCGGCGGGCCATGCAGCACCTGGACGACAAGATCGCGTACTACAGCTAGCGCCTTCGGGCGCCCGAGGTTCGCCCCGCGCTGCGGCGTGGGGCGAGCCGCCCGGCCCCGCCCCCCCCCCCCGACCGCCGGCTCTTATACAAAGATCCGCGCCCCCCCGA
>NZ_JBEHZD010000733.1:0-3177 GCF_040240285.1 Streptomyces sp. HSW2009
GGCGCCGTCCGCGGCCTCGCCGCCGCCCGCGATGCCGGGCCTGGTCTGGAGGATCAGCCGGAAGCCGGTACGGACCATCTCCTGGTCGTCGGCGATCAGTACGCGCGTCGGCGAGCTGCTCATCCGGCCGATCCTGCCATGTCGTGGCCGCGCCGCCCGTGGCCGGGCCGTACCGGGAAGGCGGCGCTCACCCGCCAGCCGCCGTCGGGCGTGGCCCCGGCGCTGAGCGTGCCGCCGACCGCCTCGACCCGCTCCCGGCGCCCCCGCCCCCCCCCCCCCCCCCCCCCCCCCCCCCCCCCGCCCGCCGGGGGGGGCCGGCGCCCGCTCGGCCGGCGGACCGTTGTGCACCGTCACGGTGAGCCGGTGGGGCTGGGGTGTCCGGTCGGCGTGGTCGGCGTGGTCGGCGTGGCCGGCGTGGCCCGTCCCGGAGGTGTGATCCGTCCGGGCTGGCCCGGACGGTTGGTCCGGCTGGTCTGCCACGGGTGAGCGGTCCGGCTGCTCGGGCTGCTGCTCGGGTCGTCCCGGCCGGGAAGCGCCGTGCGGTCGCCGGTCGGCGCCGCCCGCGGGGGCCGCGTCGACACCCACCTCGACCACCACGTCGCGGGCGCCCGGCGCGTGCCGGTGGACGTTGGTCAGGGACTCCTGGACGACGCGGTGCACGGAGGTCTCGACCTCGGGGGCGAGCTGCGCCGCGCGGGCGGCGGCCGTCACCCGCAGCGTGGGTGCGACCGGCGGGGCGCCCTGACCGGGCGGGCTGTGCTGGCCGAACTGACTGTGCTGGCTGAGGTGCCTGGGGTGACTGTGCTGGCTCTGCTGGTTGAGCTGGCCGAATCCGGCGACCAGGGCGGCCAGCGCCGCGGGGAACTCGCCGGGCCGTACCGGCGGGCCCTCCTCCGCGCGCAGCACCCGGACCAGCCGGCGCATCGAGTCCAGCGTCTCCACGCCGGCCCGCTCGATGTGCGCCAGGATCGGGTCGATCTGCTCGGGCGCGCTCTCCCGTACGGCGCGGGCCGCCTGGGCCTGGACGATGATGCCCGTCACATGGTGCGCGACGAAGTCGTGCAGGTCACGGGCGAGTTTAAGGCGTTCGCCCTGGCGTACGGCGAGGACCGCCCGGCGGCGCCTGGCGTCCAGCGCCCGTAGATAGCAGCCGAGCCCGACGGCGCCGCCGGCAGCCAGCGTGAGGACGAACGCGAAGACCAGGTCGCCCCCGGCGTAGCGCATGCGCAGCGGCAGCACGACGACGGCGACGGCGAGCACCGCGCCCCAGCCGGCCGCTGCCGGCGGCGGCAGGACCTCGCGCGCGGTGCGCACGAGGAGCAGCAGCAGGCCCGCGGTCTCCAACAGCCCCCAACTCACCTCGACCCCGCAGCCGGGCAACAGCAGTACGCAGGTCACCGCCAGCGAGCCGAGCCCGGCGAGCGCGGCGCGCCGGGTGGTGGCCAGGCGCCGGCGGGGCAGGGCGATGAGCAGGGCGACCGCAGGCCCGGTGACCAGCGCGGCCCACGGGCGGGCCCCGGCGCGGCCGGCCGCGGCGACCACGCTGCCGAGGTCGGCGAGCCAGGGCAGGCCGAGCCCGACGTACAGGGCGCACACCGCCAGGCGGCGGGCGCGCGGGGAGAGCGGTACGTACGCGTCCGCTCCTCGAAGGCTCTCGTCCACGGTGAGCAGGCTAGGCACTGACCGGGCTGCGGCGACTCGGCCAGATGGCCGATCCCATGGCCGCGGACGGGGCCGGGCGGCCGAGGCGGCGGGGGATGCGGTCGCGCGACGGTCGTGGCATGAGCCCATGGCCCCCCTTCCGCCGCCGCAGCGCGGCCCCCACCCACCACTCCACCAGCACGGCCCCTGCCTACGACACCACCAGCACGGCCCCCGCCCGCATCACCGGCCCGACCCACCCGATCCACCCGACCGATCCGATCCACCCGACCGATCCGACCCACACGATCGGCCCGGCCCGCCCCGCCACCTCGTACGCCCCATCCAGCTCACTCGCCTCACCCGACTCCCTCGGTTCACCCGGCTCACCCGGCTCACCCACCCCCGCATCACCCCTGCTCATCGGTTGTGGCCTGGTCAAGAGCTTCGGTGGGACCAGGGCGCTGGACGGGGTCGACGTGGCCGTACGGGCCGGGGAGGCGCTTGCCGTGATGGGGCCCTCGGGGTCGGGGAAGTCGACGTTGCTGCACTGTCTCGCGGGTGTCGAGCGGCCGGACGCCGGGCGCGTACTGCTCGGCCCCGACCGGGTGGACGACCTGCCGGAGCCGCGCCGCAGCGAGGTGCGGCGCACCCGGTTCGGCTTCGTCTTCCAGGCCGGGCACCTGCTGCCCGAACTGTCCGCCGAGGAGAACGTGGCGCTGCCGCTGATGCTCGGCGGCACCGCGCGGGCCGCTGCGGTGCGGCGGGCCCGCGCCTGGTTCCCGCGGCTCGGTCTGGAGTCGCTTGAGGAACGGCGCCCCGGCCAGCTCTCCGGCGGGCAGGCCCAACGGGTCGCCATCGCCCGGGCGTTGGTGGGCGGCGCCGAAGTGGTCTTCGCCGACGAGCCCACCGGCGCGCTCGACCAGGCCACCGGGCAGGCCGTGATCAGGCTGCTGGTCGCGGCCACCGGAGAGCAGGGCGCCGCGCTGGTCGTGGTCACGCACGACCCGCAGGTGGCGCGCTGGTGCGACCGCGTGATCGAAGTCCGCGACGGACGGGTGCGCGCCCCCGCGGGCGCTACCGACGCCACGGCCGGGCGGCGCGCATGAGGGCCGCCGACCGCACCACCTGGACGCTGGCGCTGCGGCTGTTGCGCGGCGGCGGACGCACCGGGGCGCTCGGCACGGGGCTCGCGGTCGCCGCCGCGGCGCTCTGCACCACGCTCCTGCTGCTGTGTCTCGCGGTCAACGCGGGGTTTCAGGACCGTGCCGCCCGTACGGACTGGCGGGGCCCGGTCCGCGCCGCCGAGCCGATCGCGGTGCAGGCCGTCGGCACCACCTTCCACAGCGGGCGGTCCATCATCGTGGTGGACCTGGCGCCGGTGGACGGCGCGGCGCGGCCCCGCCCGGCCCGGCCCCCCCCCCCCCGCCGGCCCCGCGCGCCCCCCCCCGCGGGGGCGCGCCCCCGGCGGACCCCCGGGGGGCCCGCGGGGGGGCCGGGGGGGGCGGGGCCCCCACGGGGCGGGGGGGGTGGCGC
>NZ_JBEHZD010000734.1:0-3176 GCF_040240285.1 Streptomyces sp. HSW2009
GCTCGCCGTCGCCCTTCTCCGTCGTCGCCGCGCGGGCCTCGCCCTCGCCTCCGGTCTCGCCCCGGGAGCCGTCGCGGGCCCCGCCCGGCCCGGGGGGGGGCCCCCCGGGGGGGGCCGGCCCGGGGCGCGGGGGGGGGGGGCCCCCCCCCCGGGGGGGCCCCCCCCCCGTCCGCGTCGGATCAGGTCTTGCTGGGCACCTTCGCGGCCCGTGCGCCGTCCGCGCCGTCCGCACCGTGCTCGCCGTCCGCGGCCTCGTCCCGGTCGCCCGCGCCGGCGGTCGCCGCGCCGGTGCCCCGGTCCGCCGGCCGGGCCGCGCCGCCCGCCGCCGGCCGCGGCCTGGCGCCGCTCAGCAGGCGCATGCCGGGCTTCTCCACCAGTTCGTACAGCACGGCCGAGATCGCCAGGCTGACCAGCAGGAAGCCCAGGATCACAAAGACCGCCTGGGTGGTGTCCCAGTTCTTGCCGCGGCCCAGCCAGTCGTGCCCGTACAGCAGGACCAGCAGGTGCACCAGGTAGAAGGCGAACGAGCGCTCGCCGAGCCAGACCATCGGCTTGCTCGCGAACCAGCTCCCGCCGCCGCGCAGGGCGGCGTCGGCGGCGGCCGGGATCAGCAGCGCGATGGGGATGATGGTGGCGGCCACCAGGCTGTACAGGTACGGGACTTCCTGCGCGGCCAGGTAGTAGCCGACGGCGAACAGCGCGATCGGCACGATCAGCGGCAGCCGGAACCACTTGCCCTCGGCGACGACCCGGGCGAGCAGCATGCCGAGGACGAACTCCAGGGCGCGCACCGGCGGGAAGATGTAGACGAACCAGTACTGCTTCAGGCTCGCGACGCCGTCCGGCAGCATCATCACCGGGTCCTCGGTGACCAGCTTCGCCAGCAGCGGCACGCAGATGATGGCGGCCGTGACGACGGCGGTCGCGGTCCACAGGTGGGCGGTGGGGATGCGCTTGATGCCGCGCCACAGCAGCGGGAACGCCAGGTAGAAGAAGAGCTCACAGGCGAGCGACCAGCTCACGGCGTTGCCGCTGAGGAAGATGTTGTACTCGGGCCACCAGGAGTGGATCAGCAGCAGGTTGGTGATCGCCTCGTCGGTGTCGACGGTGCCGGCGGCGGCCAGCATCCCGTCGGTGCGGGAGATCAGCCAGAACGCCACCAGCGCGGTGACCAGGTGCCCCGGATAGACCTTGGCGATCCGACGGCGCCAGAAGCTGGGCGCGGAGTCGCCCTCCCGGCGCGACCAGGCCAGTACGAAGCCACTCAGCACGAAGAAGAACGAGACGCCGATCCAGCCGGCCTTGTTGACGACGTCCGCGTAGTCGCCCTGCACCTGCGGGTCGCGGAAGAACCGCTCCCAGGCCACGTGGAAGGCGAACACCATCAGCGCGGCGATGAAGCGCAGGCCGGTCAGCGATGGCAGTCGGGACGTGCGGTGATCTGTGGGGGTCATGCTGTGGTGCTCCCTTGCGGTCCGGCGCTGGGCCGGCTCGGTGTGTCAGTGGTGCCCCGGCCAGGCCCGCGCAGGGCCCGGTCGGTGAGCGCTCGCGCCGCCCCGGTGTAGCGGGCGGGGTCGAGCAGCCCGTGGATCTCCTCCTCGGTCAGGTGGTCGGTGACGTCGGGCAGGCCGGCCAGTACCTCGGCCAGTCCACAGCCGCGGGCGGCGGCGGTCTGGGCTGCGGCGCCGAGCAGTGCCTTGGCGCGGACCTTGCCGAGGGCGGGGGTGAGGCGGGCCGCCACCCGTTCGGAGACGATCTGCCCGCCGGTCAGCGCCAGGTTGGCGCGCATCCGCTCCGGGTGCGGGGTCAGCCCCTCCAGGAGTTCGGCCGCGGTGTGCGCGGCGCCGCCGGCCAGCCGCAGGCATTCGCGCAGCGGCTGCCACTCGGCGTGCCAGGCGCCGCCGGAGCGCTCGTCCTCGGCGAGCATGCAGCCGTACAACCCGGCGGCGAGCTGCGGCAGTTGGAGTGCGGCCGAGCGGATCAGGGTGGCCAGGACCGGGTTGCGCTTGTGCGGCATGGCCGATGAGGCGCCGCGGCCGGCCGGCCCCGGCTCGCTGACCTCGCCGACCTCGGTGCGGGCCAGCGACTGCACGTCCACGGCGATCTTGCCGAGCGCGCCGGCCAGGAACGAGGTGGCCGCGGCGATGTCGGCGAGCGGGGCGCGCAGCACGTGCCAGGGCAACAGCGGTACGGCGAGGCCGAGTTCGTCGGCGTACGCGGCGATCAGCGCCTCGGCGTAGCGGTCGGCCTCCGGTGTGGGTCCTGCCGGTGTGGGTCCGGTCGTGCCCTCGCCGTGGCCCGCGTACTCCAGGTAGCCGGCGAGGGTGCCGGCCGCGCCGCCGAGTTCGACGGGAAGCGTGTCGGACACGGTCTGGAGGCGGTCGGCCGCCTGCCGGACCAGGTCGAGCCAGCCCGCGGCCTTGAGGCCGAAGGTGGTGGGCACGGCGTGCAGGGTGAGGGTGCGGCCGGCCATCGGGGTGTCGCGGTGTTCGCCGGCCAGCCGGGCCAGGGCGGTCGCGGCGCGCGCCAGATCGGTCAGGATGACGGCGATGGCCCGCCGGGTGACCAGCATGGCCGCGGTGTCCAGCACGTCCTGGCTGGTGGAGCCGCGGTGCACGTAGTCGGCCGCGACCGCGTCCCGGTCGGCGACGGCCGCGGTCAGCGCCTGCACGAAGCCGACGACCGGGTTGGCCGTCTCGCGTGCCGCGTGGGCGAGGGCCACCGGGTCGAACTCGGTGTCGGCGCCGACCGCGGCGATCACCGACGCCGCCTCCGCCGGGACCGTGCCGAGCCTGGCCTGCGCGCGGGCCAGCGCGACCTCGGCCTCGACCATGGCCCGCAGCCACGCCCGGTCGTCGACCTCGGCTTCGACGGGCGTGGCGGCCCGGACCGGGGAGAGTAACCCGGCGTCCAGCGGCCCGGCGGGTTCGGGTTCCCTGCGGTGGGCTGTCATCGGTGGTCTGCGTCCTCTCCGGTCGCGGGTGGGGTGCTCGGCGCAGCGGCGAGCGCTGTCCGGTGGTGCGGGAAGTGGTGGGGGCAGTGGCCCGAGCAGTGGTACGGGCATCCATGTGGGCAGTCGTACGGAGGGCGGGGGGGGGCCCGCGGGGGGGGCCGGGGGGGGGGGGGGGGGGGGGGGGGGGGGGGGGGGGGGGGGGGGGGGGGGGGGGGCGGGGGGG
>NZ_JBEHZD010000735.1:0-3159 GCF_040240285.1 Streptomyces sp. HSW2009
GGGGGGGGGGGCTGCGCCCCCCCGGCCCGGGGCGCCGCCGCACACCGGGCGGTCTGCGGCGCCTGGCCCCGCGGACGCGGCCGGGTCACCGGTCATGGCGCGACCGGTTGCAGCCCGCGGGGCGTGGTGGTGCGCACGTCACTCGGAGACCGCCGTGTACCGGTGGATCTCGTCGCCGTCCTCCCAGGAGTCGCCGGTCTCCGAGAGGTCCACCTCGACGCCGGCCGCCTCCCAGGTGGTCCGCAGCCGGTCGGCGACCTCCTCGCTGATGAAGTTGTGGCGGAGATCGATCCACTTGAGGTGGGTGAGCGGCTGGCCGGCGAGCAGGGCCAGGGCGCCCTCGTCGGAGAGCACGCCGAGCGAGAGGTCGAGCGAGGTGAGTTGGGCGACGAGGGGCGCCGATGCGACGGCCGCGGCGATCTCGTCCTGGATCTCGCTGTTGCGCAGGCCCAGGTGGCGCAGGTGCGGGAAGCGGCCTCCGGCGAGCAGCGGCGCCAGGTCGGCGACCGTGGCGTCACCGCCGTAACCCTCCACGCCGAGCCACAGCTCCAGGTACTCCAGTGCGGGCAGCTCGCTGGCGACCACGCCGCGCACCACCTCGCCGGGCAGCCCGCCCGCCTCGAAGCTGAGCGTCCGCAGCGACTCGTGGCGCACGGCGGGGAACTTGAGTTCGGTGCCGCCGCGCACGCCCAACTCGCGGAGCTGCGGGAAGGCGTGCAGCACGGGCGTGATGTCGGCTTGCTGGATCCAGGAGATCTCCGCCTCCTCGGCCTCCAGGTCGCCGATGAACAGCGCTTCCAGCGACGACAGCCGGTCCTTCGCCGCGACCAGCAACTCCACCACGGTGCTGGAGTCGTCCTCGTACGCCTCGCCCCACTGCCCGATGATCAACGCCCGCACCTTGGCGGTGTCCACCTTGGTCAGGAACCGCTCGAAGGCGTCCGCGAACTCCTCCGAATCGTCCTCGTAGGGCGACACCCGGACCGCCCACGCGACACTCCCCGCGTCAGGCAGCTCCGTCGACTCGTTCTCGGCCGGGAACTCGAAGGCCGGCAGGCCGTGCAGTTCTTGCAGGTGCTCTACGGACATGGGGTGGATCTCCTGAGGTCGGACGGCTCGCACTGGCTGCGAGGAGCGTTGCGAAGAGTTCTACCAAGCGGCACTGACAGCCGCGGCGGCGGGCGGCGACGCCGGCTCGATTGTCAGACCCTGCCCCTAGCGTCATGGGTGTCGCCGGAAACACCCGGCCCCGACACCGAGGGAGTGTGCGCATGTACCGACAGGGAGACGTGCTGATCGTGCCGGTTGCCGAGGAGGACCTGCCGGCTGGCGTGCGGGCGCTGCCCGAACAGCCGCGGGACGGCCGGGGGCGGCTGGTCCTGGCGCTCGGCGAGGTCACCGGGCATGCGCACGCGGTCGTCGGCCCCGGCACCCTGGTGCGCGAGCCCGGCCTCGCCGGTGTGGGGTACCTGCACCTCCCGGAGGGCGGCCGGGTGGTGCACGAGGAGCACGCCGCGATACCGCTGCCCAAGGGCTGGCACCGGGTGGTCCGCCAGCGGGAGTACGTGCCGGGCGCGGTCCGCGTCGTGGCCGACTGACCCACCGGCCGCCCGCACCGGATGGCTGGCGCCGGCACCGGTCGTACGACGACGCAGGTATGGACCCGCGCGTACGAATCCGCGTGCACGGACCCGCGCGTATGGACCCGCGTGCACGGACCCGCGCGTATGGACCCGTGCGTGCGGGATCGACCGGAGCACGCCGGCACAACCCGCCGGGCCCGCATTCCCGCGCCCGCCCGGCAGATCGATACAGATCGATACAGGTCGACGCAGGACAACGCAGGACAACGCAGGACAACGCAGGACAACGCAGGACAACGCAGGACAACACAGCGGACCGCCGCGAAGAGAACGAAGCACGAGGGGGAACCGACGATGACGGAGACGACGGTGGAGCAGCAGGGGAGTGCGCCGGTGGAGTCCGGGCCGTGGACGGACTGGCGGGCGGTCGCGGCGGCCACCGGCCGGGCCGACCGTACGGCGGCCGAGGCCGGCGTGCGGCGGGCCTACGAGCAGGCCGGATTGGCTGCCCCGGAGCGGGTGGTGTGGGCGCCGTCGCCGCTGCTCGGCACGGCCGTGGCACTGCTGCTTGCGGGGCAGCGCGAGGGGCTGCCCCAGGACGTCGCGGCCCGCGCTGACCTGGTGTTGCGCGCGGCCCAGGTCGATCCGGGACGGCACCCAGCAGGCGCCTGCGTCCGCGAGGCGGTGCGCAGCGCCCCCTGGGTGGCGGCGCGCCGCCGGGTGCACGACGAACTCGGCCCGGAGGGTTGGGCCACCCGCTGGTCGCTGACCTCCGCGCCGCTGTGGGAGCTGACGCGCGCCCTGACCGACCGCGTCCGTACGGGCATCACGGCCGCGCTGACCACCCCGACACAGGGCCGCGACGCGGGCGTGGTGGCCGGTGCGGGGCCCGTGGTGGACGGCGGCGCGTCCGCGGAAGCCGCACAGGCCACGGAGGCCGTGGGGGAGCGGACGGCGGGCGCCGCCGGTGCGGGGAGTGGACCGGGAGCAGCCGCCGCCGAGCAGCCGGCACCAACGGCGGGCCCGTCCGCTGAGGCGACCGGTGGTGAGCAGGCCGGTGGCGCGCTCGCCGCGCGGGAGACGGCGGTGCGGCTGGCGCTGGCCGACGCCGTCACGGGTCAGCACGACGCCGCCTGGTTGGCGGCCTTCGACGGCGCCGACGAGTTGGCCGGGGTGGGCGCGGCGGCCCGCGCCGCAGGCTGGTGGTGGCCGTACGAGAACGTCGTGGTCATCGCGGAGCGGCCGACCGCGCTGCACCGGGACGAGGCGGGCCGCCTCGACAGCGGCGAAGGACCGGCGTTGGCCTTCGCCGACGGCTTCGCGCTGTACGCCTGGCGCGGCATGCCGGTGCCGGCCGACTTCCTCCAGCAGTTGGGCAGCCTCACCCCGGCCCGCATCCGGGCCGAGGAGAACGCGGAGCTGCGCCGCGTCATGCTGGAGTACTACGGCTACGACCGGTACCTGGAGGAGTCCGGCGCGGGGGGGGGGGGGGGGGGGGGGGCGGGGGGGGGGGGGGGGGGGGGGGGGGCGGGGGGGGGGGGGGGGGGGGGGGGGGGGGGGGGGGGGGGGGGGGGGG
>NZ_JBEHZD010000736.1:0-3157 GCF_040240285.1 Streptomyces sp. HSW2009
CTTTCTCAGAAGTCGCGGGGGTCGCCCCGCGCAGTGGTGCAGCCGCACGGGGCCGGGCGCCGTCGGCGTCGGCCGCCCCGCCCGGGGCGGGGGGGGGCCCCGGGCCGGGCGGCGGCAAGTCGGGGAGTCGGGCGGGCGGCCGGGCGAGGGGCGTTGGTGCGCGGCCGGGCCCGTCGGGCGGCTAGATGTCCCGGAAGATCTCGATCTGCGCCCCGATCGAGTTCAGCCGCTCCGCCAGGTCCTCGTAACCCCGGTTGATGACGTAGACGTTGCGCAGCACCGACGTGCCCTCGGCCGCCATCATGGCCAGGAGGACCACCACGGCCGGCCGGAGTGCGGGCGGGCACATCATTTCGGCGGAGCGCCAGCGGGTGGGGCCCTCGACCAGGACGCGGTGCGGGTCGAGCAGCTTGACGCTGGCGCCGAGCCGGGTCAGGTCGGTCAGATAGATGGCGCGGTTGTCGTACACCCAGTCGTGGATCAGGGTCGAGCCCTGCGCGCTGGCCGCGATCGCCGCGAAGAACGGCACGTTGTCGATGTTGATGCCGGGGAACGGCATCGGGTGGATCTTGTCGAGCGGCGCGCTCAGCTTCGACGGGCGCACCGTCAGGTCGATCAGCCGGGTGCGGCCGTTGTCCGCCGGGTACTCCGCGCTGCGCTCGTGGTCGAGCCCCATCTCTTCGAGCACCGCGAGCTCGATCTCCAGGAACTCCACCGGCACTCGACGGATCGTCAGCTCGGACTGGGTGACCACGGCCGCGGCGAGCAGGCTCATCGCCTCCACCGGGTCCTCGGACGGGGCGTAGTCCACGTCGCGGTCGATGTGCGCGACGCCGTGCACGGTCAGCGTGGTGGTGCCCACGCCCTCCACCCGTACGCCCAACTGCTCAAGGAAGAAGCACAGGTCCTGGACCATGTAGTTGGAGCTGGCGTTGCGGATGACGCTGACGCCGTCGTGCCGGGCGGCGGCCAGCAGCGCGTTCTCGGTCACGGTGTCGCCGCGCTCGGTCAGCACGATGGCGCGGGTGGGGGCGACCTTGCGGTCGACCTCGGCGTGGTAAATGCCCTCGGTCGCGGTGACTTCGAGGCCGAAGTGGCGCAGCGCCGTCATGTGCGGCTGGACGGTGCGCGTACCGAGGTCGCAGCCGCCCGCGTACGGGATGCGGAACCGGTCCAGGCGGTGCAGCAGCGGGCCCAGGAACATGATCACGCTGCGGGTGCGGCGGGCGGCGTCCATGTCCATGGCGGCCAGGTCGAGTTCGGCCGGCGGCACGATCTCCAGGTCGTTGCCGTCGTTGATCCAGCGGGTGCGGACGCCGATGCTGCCCAGCACCTCCAGGATGCGGTAGACCTCCTCGATCCGGGCGACGCGGCGCAGCGTGGTGCGGCCGGCGTTCAGCAGCGAGGCGCACAGCAGGGCGACGCAGGCGTTC
Source organism: Streptomyces sp. HSW2009 (assembly GCF_040240285.1). Taxonomy (NCBI): domain Bacteria; kingdom Bacillati; phylum Actinomycetota; class Actinomycetes; order Kitasatosporales; family Streptomycetaceae; genus Streptomyces; species Streptomyces sp. HSW2009. The sequence continues at coordinate 1,434 of NZ_JBEHZD010000736.1, forward strand.
TTGCTCGTTTTGACGTCGATGGCGCCGGAGAGCTGCCGCCCGCCGACGACCCGCAGATGCATCGGACCGGCGTACCCGAGCGACACGATCTCGCTGTCCAGGGCCTCGCCGATCCGAGCGATCATCTCAAGACTGATGTTCTGATTTCCCCGCTCGATGCGGTTGACGGCGCTCTGACTGGTGCCGAGTGCCTCTGCGAGCTCCGTCTGGGTCCAGCCACGGTGCTGGCGGGCGTCGCGGATGAGCTTGCCGATGCGGGCGAGATAGGCGTCTGTCATGAGATCGATATTATCTCAGATATGAGATGTGCTCATGTTGCGGCTGATGCACGGCGTGCCGCGGGTGAGCGAGCGACGGCCGGGGCGCCAGGGGGTGTTCGTGGTGATGGGCGGCCATTGTCGCTAGTCGTACGGATACGGGGGGTGTCTCGTCGGCGCGGCGTGCCGGTACGAGGCGTACGGAGATGGGCCGTACGGAGATGGGCTGTACGGGGGGGTGAGCCGTACGGGGGTGAGCCGTGCAGGGGGTGAGCCGTGCGGGTGCGTCCGCCGGTCGCTCCGGTGCCCGGTGGCGTCTCCCCGCCCGGTGGCCGACACTCCGGCCGTACGGTCCTGACCTGGGGCAACGTCCGCGGCTTGGCGCGTCGTTGGGGGGTGCGGGCGGACGGCGGTCGGGAAGGTGCTGCGGGCAATGAATTGCCAAAGGACTGTCATTGTTGCGTGCCGCAGGGGCCTCTTACGGTGCTGGTGGCTGGAGTGCCCACGCCACCCGCATGCGCGTAGCTGTCCGTACTTCCGTAAGTCGCTGCACTTTCGTCAAGTCGCCTGCACTTTCTGAAAGAGGTCTCACCATGCGCCATTCCCTTGCCCACCGTGCCCGGGCCGTCGTCACCCGCCGTCCGCGGCGGACGCTCGGCGTCGCGGTCGGCGCGGGTGCCGTGCTGTTCGGACTGGTGGCGGTGCCCAGCGCCGGCGCCGCCGACGAGCAGAGTTCGCCGGAGACCGCCTCCGCCGTGCGGTTCCCCGCCAGCCCGCGCGCCGGCCAGGCCGCCCCCGCATCCGAGGAGGTCTCCAAGGTCCGGGTCACCCGGAACGAGGTCCCGGTCAAGCCGGGCAGCCGGACCAAGGTGACCGTGACGGTCGACTCGCCCGAGGCCGGCCACATCTGGGTCTACCTGGACCGCGCGCACATGGGCGAGATGGGCCCGCAGTGGGCCAACGGCCCGCACCCGGGGCTGACCGCCAAGCCCAACAAGAAGTGCGTGTTCTTCGCCGACACGGAGAAGATCGGCATCGGCACCGGGTTCAAGTGTCCGACCCCGAAGGGCCACTCGAAGGTCGTCTTCACCGCCAAGGTGCCGCGGAACCTGCCCTCCGGCTCGGTGGCCTACTTCGACGCCTACCACCAGGTCGGCTCGTCGGTGTGGAACGCCGGCTCCTACTCGGGCGGCTTCGGAGTCAAGTAGCCCCGACCGCGGCGCGCGGGGCCGCGCCTCCCCGGGCCGACCGGCACGCCGTGCCCCGTACGGCCGCCCCGCGCAGCCGCCGGCGCGGCCCGGCGTGATCCGGCCCCGCCTGGCCGTGCCCCCGCACCGCCGTGCCCCGCGCCCCGGGGGGGGGGGGGGCCCCCCCCCCCCGGGCCCCCCCCGGGCCCCCCCCCCCCCCCCCCCCCCCCCCCCCCCCCCCCCCCCCCCCCCCCCCCCCCCCCCCCCCCCCCCCCCCCCC
>NZ_JBEHZD010000737.1:0-3155 GCF_040240285.1 Streptomyces sp. HSW2009
GCGTCAGATGTGTATACGAGACCGGCGCGGGCCGCGAGCGCGAGGAGTTCGTAGCCGATGCCGGGGCCTTCGGGCAGCGCCACCGGAAGGTCGGCGGTGCGGGCCCGGGAAACGAGCTTGGCGGCGAGCGCCAGCGCCGGCTGGTCCAGCGGGACGCCGTCGGTGACCGAGGCACGGCGCTTCTCTATCGCCTTCGTCCGCAGCCAGTGCGCCTTGACCTCGTCCGGGGTCTGCGCGGTCGCGTCCCCGAAGACGTGCGGGTGGCGGCGGATGAGCTTGTCCACGATGCCGGCCGCGACGTCGTCGATGCCGAACGGCTCGTCCGCGTCCTCCTGCGCGATCCGCGCGTGGAAGACGACCTGGAGCAGGACGTCCCCGAGCTCCTCGCGCAGCTCCGCGCGGTCCCCCGCCTCGATGGCCTCGACCAGCTCGTACGCCTCCTCAAGGCCGTACTTGGCCAGGCTCTGGTGCGTACGCTCGGCGCTCCACGGGCAGGAGGCCCGGATCTCGTCCATGACCTGCACCAGGTCGAGCAGCCTGGCCCCGGGCAGGTCGTACGAGCCCGGCAACAGCTCCAGGTCGGGCACGGCGTGCCGGCCCGAGCCTGCGAGCCTGGACAGCTCGTTGGTGAGGGCGGACTCGCCGGTGGCCGAGGTGAGCACCACCACGGTGCGGCCCACGGGGCCGGCCGTCCCACCGTCCGTACCGGCTGCACCAGCGGGACCCGCGGTGTCGGCAGTGTCGGCGGAGTCAGCAGGTCCGGCCGGGTCGGCCGCGCAGTACGCGACCAGTTCGCCGGCCTCGGCCGCGGTGACCTCGACGGCGACCCCCGCGTCCCGCAGGTACGGGAGTTGGGGGTGGTCGGCGTCGGCGCACAGCACCCGGTCCGCCGCGCGCAGCGTCTGCCACGCGGGCCAGGACAGCAGTCCCGGCGCGACCCGGTGCGTGGTGGTCAGCAGGACGATGCGGCCGGGGGCGGGGGCGGCCTGGTGGTGGGATGCGTTCACCCCTCGAACGTAACCCACCTACGCCGGGCGGTTCCCCTGCTGGGTCGCCCCCTCGGCGTCCTCCGCGGACTCCTTGATCCACGGCTCCTTGAGCGCCGCCATGCCCTGCTGGCTGTCCCAGGTGCCGTACCGCGGGTTCACGTCGATGTCCAGGTCGGCCGCGGTGGCGCGCAGGGCGTCCAGCGTCCGGTCCTGGCCGAGTTGTTCGATCAGCCTGAGCCGCAGCAGGTCGACCCTGAGGGTGTCCTCGATCTGGCCGGGGGCGATCCCCTCGCGCAGGAAGGCCGAGCGCAGCCCCGCCGCGCCGCCGGTCTGGCTGCGGGCCAGCTTGGTCTCCTGTTGCACGTCGCGCCGGGTGACGCTGATGCCCTGGTCGGCGGCGGCCCGCTCGACCACCTTGGTCATGATCATCCGGAGCAGCACCTCGTGGCCGAGCTTGCCGGAGGCCCGGATGAGCTGGTCGCTCTGTGGCGAGTCGCGCTGGGCGTCCCGTACGTCCGCGATCCGCGACTGGAGCTGCGAGACGGTGATCCGGTCGCCGTCGACCACGGCCGCGGCGCCCGGGTGCGCGTCGCTGCCGCACGCGGTGAGCAGCGGCGTGGCGCCGAGCAGGGCGACGGCGGAGACGGTGAGCGCGGTCCTGCGGCGCGTGGCAGTTCTGCGGCTTGTGGGGAAACGCAGCATGGAGCCTCCCGGCAAGGTTCATGACCAAGGAGGGCGGGCGGAACCCCCTCCAGGGGCGAGCGCATCGACCTAGCGTTGATCGATGGTAAGGAGTCGAAGCGGCGGTAGCCACTGGTTCGACCAACGATTCGTGTCCAGATCGGATGCGCGACCGGACGTACGGGCGAATTCACGGACGGATCACTCGCGAACCACCCGCCCCGCGCGGCCCCGCCGGCCCCGCCCCGACCGACCCGCACGCCCCGCCGGCACCACCCCCCGCGGCTCCGCGGTCCCGCCCCGCTCAGCCGATCCCGCTCACCGCCCCGGCGCCTCCGTGGGCGCGTCGCCCACGACCGGCAGTGCCGTCTTGGGGCAGCCGCGCAGCACCCGGGCCATCGCCTGCTGTTCGGCGCGGGTGACCCACACCCCGTACTTGCGCTTCACCGCCACCTGGCGGGCCACGTACGGGCAGCGGTAGGACGCGTTCGCCGGCAGCCAGGTCGCCGCGTCGCCGTCGCTCTTGCGGCGGTTGGCCGCCGCCTGCACGGCGATCAGGTTGAGCGGGTCGTTGGCGAAGGCGATGCGCTTGCCGCGCGGCCAGTCGGCGGCGCCCTTCTGCCAGGCGTCCGACAGCGCGACGACGTGGTCGATGTCCACCTTGCTGCGGCCCCGCCGGTAGGCGACGTCCGTCCCGGTGTACGGATCGCCCGCCAGGGTCCCGGAGACCACCACGCACGAGTCGCCCCGGAACCTGACGTCCTTCAGGTCGCGCCCCAGGATGTCGTCCCGGGTGCCGCAGCCGTTGCGGTCGACGTCGATCCAGGCCCGGCCGAACTGGCTGCGCTCGTACCCGGTGCGCGGCGCGCGGCCCTTGACGCTCAGCCCGTCCAGCGAGCCGAGCGCGCTGCCGGGCGCCGCGGTCGCGGTCGGACCCGCGCTGCCCTTCGCGCCGCCCGCCCCCTCGCCCGACCCGTCCTCGTCGGGCGAACAGCCGGTGAGGGCGATGAGCGCGGCGATGGCTGCGGCGGGGATGGCGGTGCGGCGGGCGCGTATCACGGGGAGTCGTCCGTTCGTCGGGCGTGGGCGGGAAGTGCCGGGGCCGGGGGCGGCACCACGGTACGGGCCGGGCCCGGAGCCGCGGCGCACGGCCCGCCGGCCCGTACGGAGCCGGGGCACACCCCTACGGAGGGCGGGTCCGATTCGCGTATCTTTGCGGCGGGGCAGGTCGCCGCCGCCGCGCACGGCGTCGCCGCGGGGCGGGCCCGCAAGCGCGGGGCGCGGTGCACACGGCGCCGCACGGCACCGGACAATGGCGGCGGCAGCGCAACGGCCCGGCCCCGTCCGGCCCCGTGCCGCCACCCCCCCCCCGGCCGCCCCGCCCCCGGGCCCCCCGCCCCCCGCCCGCCCCCCGGGCCCGCGCCCCCGGCGCGGGCTGGGGGGCGCGGCAACGGACTGCCGGGGCTCCCGCGCGGGCGCGGGCGT
>NZ_JBEHZD010000738.1:0-3143 GCF_040240285.1 Streptomyces sp. HSW2009
CCCACCCCCCCCCCCCCCCGCCCCCCCCCCGCCCGGGCCCCCCCCCCCGCGCCCCCCCGCCCCCGGGGGGGGGGGGGCCCCCGGTACGAGCGACGCGGTACGAGCACGCCGTGCGGGCAACGCCGTACCAGCGACGCCGTGCGGGCAACGCCGTACGAGCAAGCACCACACCAGCGAGCCGGGCAGGGCCGTCTCGCCCTCCAGGGCCGTCTCGCCTTCTCGGGCCATCTCGCCGTCCCGGCTGCCGCAGCAGCCACGGCCCGTACCACCGAACGGCCGGCGCAGAACGCGACGCCGGACGTGCTCGTGGCAACCACCGCGGCGAGCCACCAGCCCCAGCCACCAGAGGCCACAGACAGCCCACCCCAACCACCGAACCTCACGGACCACACGGCCCGGCGCCCAACCGCCAACCGCACGCCGCATCACACCCCCACGCACCCACGCCTTCGCCCACGCCCCAGAACAGCCGCCGCCCCGCGCTCACAACCCCAGCTTCGTCAACGCCTTCTCCGCGTCGATCTGGTCCCCGTCCCGGTGCGCCGCGCTCAGCCCGGGCCCGGTCCCACCGGCGCCCCGGGACGCGCCGGACGCCGCGCCCCGTGCGTCGGCCGCCGTCCAGGTCGCCGCGCACAGCGCCCGCAGCCCGTCCAACGGCTCGCCCGCGCCCGTGAGCACGGCTTCCGCGCCCTGCACCCGGGCCGTCCAGCCGGCGCAGTCGAACCCGTCGCCACTCGCCCGCACCTCGGGGTGCGCGGTCAGCATTCCGCGCAGGTCAGCGGCGACGAACGTGGGTCGGTGCACCGGCTCGGCAGCCAGCAGTTGGGCGGCCGTCGTCACCCCGGTCAAGACCAGCAGCGAGTCCACCCCGCCGCCGTGCGCCCCCTCGATGTCGGTGTCCAGCCGGTCCCCCACCACCAGGGGCCGCTGCGCCCCCGTACGCAAAATGGTCTCCCGGTGCATGGGCGGCTGCGGCTTGCCCGCCACCTGCGGCGAACCGCCGGCCACGAACCGTACGACCTCCACCGCGGCCCCGTTGCCCGGCGCTATGCCGCGCGCCGTCGGGATGGTCAGATCGGTGTTGGACGCGAACCACGGCACCCCGCGCGCCACCGCGTACCCCGCCTCGGCCAGCCGCTCCCACGGCTGCTGCGGACCGCCGTACCCCTGCACCACAGCGGCGATGTCCGCCTCCGCCGAGTCCACCGGCACCAGCCCGCGCTCGCGCAGCGCCACCCACAGCCCCTCGCCGCCGATGGCCAGCACCTGCGACCCGGCCGGCACCTGCTCGGCGATCAACCGGGCCACCGCCTGCGCCGAGTTGATCACGTCGTCGGGCTGCGCCGGGATACCGAGCCCGGTGAGGTGCTCGGCCACCGTCTGCGGCGTGCGGAGCGCGTTGTTGGTGACGTACGCGAGGTGCATCCCCGCACGTCGGGCCGCCTCCAACGACTCCACCGCGTACGCGATGGCCTCGCCGCCGGCGTACACCACGCCGTCCAGATCCAGCAGGGCGGTGTCGTACGCCTCGTGCAGCGGACGCGCGCTGGCAGCGGGCCGGGTACGGACGCTGTCGGTCATGGGGTCGTCGCTCCTCGTAGACTCATATGTTTGTCCCCCGATCATCGCGCATCCTGTTGCGCGGCATAGCATTCCCCAATGAGCACTCCAGGACCTGTCAGGCAAGGTCTTCAGCTCGCCCCGTTCCGAGGTCTGCGGTACGCCTCGGAGCGGGTCAGCAGCCTCGCCGCCGTCACCTCACCGCCCTACGACGTCGTAGTGCGGCCGGACGGTCTGCGGCATCTGGAGACGGCCGACCCGTACAACATCGTCCGCCTGATCCTTCCGCAGACCGCAAGCCCCACGGCCCGCCACCAGCAGGCAGCACAGACGCTGCGCCGCTGGCAGGCGGAGGGCGTGCTGGCCCCCGATCCGGAGCCGGCACTCTACGTCTACGAGCAGCGCGACGCAGGGCAACTCCAGCGCGGACTGATCGGCGCCCTCAGACTGAGCCCGCCGGAGGAGGGCATCGTCCTCCCGCACGAGAACGTCATGCCGCACGTCGTCGAGGACCGGGCCGACCTGATGCGGGCCACCGCGGCCAACCTCGAACCCCTGCTGCTCTCCTACGACGGCGCCCACCCGGGCACCGCGAACGGCAGCTCGAACGGCGCCCGCCCCACCACGCCCGCGCCCGACGCGCCGGCCCCCGAAGGCCCCGCGCCGGCGGCGACCCCGGGCGCCCAGGCCGTCATCGACCGCGCCGTGCAGCGCCCGCCGCTGCTGGCCACGACCACCGAGGACGGGGTGGCCCACCGGCTGTGGCGGATCGCCGACCCGGCCGAGATCGCCGAGGCCACCGCCGACCTGGGCCGGCACCAGGCGCTGATCGCCGACGGCCACCACCGCTGGGCGACCTACCTGCGCCTGCGCGCCGAGCGGCACGCCCCGGGCCCCTGGGACTTCGGCCTGGTGCTCCTCGTGGACACCGCCCGCTATCCGCTGCGGGTCCGCGCCATCCACCGGCTGCTGCGCCAGTTGTCCCCGGCGGACGCGCTCGCCGCCGTGGGCGACGCCTTCCGGGTACGTCCCGTCGCCGGCCCGCTCCCGGACGCACTGGCCGCACTCGCCACCGCCCAACGCGAGGCGGCCGAATCGGGAGCCCCCGCCAATGCGTTCCTGCTGGCGGGCGGCGGCGCATTCCACCTGCTGGACCGCCCCGACCCGGCCCGGCTGGCCGCGGCCGTACCGCAGGACCGCCCCCAGGCGTGGCGGGAGCTGGACGCGACGGTGCTGCACACCTTGCTGCTCGATCAAATCTGGCAGGTACCTGACGCCCCGGAGCACATCGGGTACATCCACGACGCAGCCGCAGCCCTCAAGCAGACCGAGCGGCACGGCGGCACGGCCGTCCTGATGCGCCCCGTCGCCGAAGAAGTGGTACGGGAACTGGCTCAGCAGGGTGTGGCGATGCCCCACAAGTCCACGTCCTTCGGCCCCAAGCCGGCCACCGGCCTGGTCCTGCGCAGCCTCGAACTGAGCTGAGACGCCCCCACCCGGAAAACAGAAAACGGCTGGGGGGGGGGCCCCAAGGGGGTGCCCCCCCCCCCCCCCGGGGGCCCACCGCGGGGCCCCCGCCCCGG
>NZ_JBEHZD010000739.1:0-3132 GCF_040240285.1 Streptomyces sp. HSW2009
ACCCAGGAGGGCGGGCCGACCAGCCACAGCGCGATCCTGGCGCGGGCGCTCGGCGTGCCGGCCCTCCTGGGTCACGAAGCCGAGCACCAGCGCCGGGTCGAGCAGCGCCGTGTCGGCGGGCGCCAGGTCGCGGGCGACCAGCACGTACGGGTGGTCGCTGTCGGGCACGCCCGGCATCGGCACCCCGAGCAGTCGCGCCACCAGGCGGTTGCGCACGTCGTCCAGGTCGGCGACGCGGCCGGCCAGGTATTCACCGGCGCCCAGGAGCAGCACCCGGTAGGCGGCGAAGGCGTCGTAGACCGCGCGTTCGGCGGTGCCGCCGTCGGCGATGCGCCGTTCGACGTCGGCGGCCAGCTCCGGGTCGCGCGCCATCAGGGCCTGCGCCTCCAGCACGTCCTGTGCCTCGCCGCCGGCCAGGTTCCCCCGCGCGATCAGGTCGGCGGCCACCCACTCCACGGCCTGCCGCGACCGCGCCTGCTCGCGCTCCACCTCGTCGGCGGCGATCGTGCGCACCGGCGGCTCCAGCACGGCGGTGCCCATGTGGCGCACCTCGCCCACTGCTACCCCGTCGCTCACCCCGACGCCACGCAGCACCGTCTCCATCAGACCCATCTCCCGTTCCACCGATGAAACCCCCGCATCCGCACCCGCGCCCGTTTCCGCGGACACGCCGACGCGGGGCGGTCGTCCCGCCCCGCTCTGCCGCGGGTGGTCACCGACCACCCGCCCGCGTTCTACTGCCAGCGGAAGAGGACGCCCTGCGCGGCGACCTCCCCGTCCTCCACGACCTCGCTCAGCGCCTCGGCGGTGGCCTCAAGGGCGACCACCGGGCAGACCGGCGACTTGCCGGCCGCTTCGACGGCGGCCGGGTTCCAGCGCACCACCGGGTCGCCGACCTGCACCGTGTCGCCCTTGGCGACCAGCAGCTCGAAGCCCTCGCCGTTCAACTGGACGGTGTCGATGCCCAGGTGCGTGAGCACCCCGTGGCCCTCGTCGTCGACGACCACGTACGCGTGCGCGTGGAGCGAGACGATGACGCCGCTGACCGGGGCGACGGCCACGCTCTCCTCGCGGGCCGGGTCGATGGCGGTGCCCGGGCCGACCATCGCGCCGGAGAAGACCGGGTCGGGAACGGCGGCGAGGCCGATGGCACGCCCGGCCAGGGGGGACAACACGAGGGTCATGGGAAGCCTTTCAACAGCGAGGGTGGGGTGGTACGAGCACGGTGGCGGCCGACCGGCGCAAGCCGCCGGCCCCTCGACCGCCACCGTGGTGGGACACGACTCAGTGGGTCTCGGTGACCTTGGCCAGCGCGCGGGGCGAGTCCGGGTCCTGGCCGCGGGCGATGGTGACCTCGTACGCCAGCATCTGGAGCGGCAGGATCTCCAGGATGGGCTGCACCTCCTCGGCGACGCCAGCGGTGGGCAGCGCGAAGCCGGCGGACGCCTTGGCGGCCTCGGCCTCGGTGCCGATCACCACGAGGTCGGCGCCGCGGCCACGGAGCCGCTCAAGCACCGGCTGGAGCGCCTCGCCGCCGCGCCCGTCGGTGACGATGGCGATGACCGGCGAGACGTTGTCGACCATGGCCAGCGGGCCGTGCAGCAGGTCGGCACCGGAGTAGGAGAGGGCCGGGATGTAGCTGGTCTCCATCAGCTTCAGGGCGGCTTCCTTCGCGGTCGGGTAGCCGTAGCCGCGGGAGGTCAGCACCATGCGCTCGGCGAAGCGGTAGCGGCCCGCGAGGACGCGCACCTCCTCCTGCCGGTCCAGGATCTGCCGGGCCAGGTCGGGCAGGACCTTGGCCGCCGCGCCGTCACCGCCGGCGAGCCCCTCCACGAACAGGTACAGGGCCAGCAGCTCGGCGGTGTAGGTCTTCGTCGCCGGCAGCGCCTTCTCCGGGCCGGCCAGCACGTCGATGTGGTACTCGGAGACCTGGGCCAGCGGCGAGTCGGCGTTGTTGGTGACGGCGAGGGTGATCGCGCCGGCGTCGCGCGCGGCCCGGGTGGAGGCCACCAGGTCGGGCGAGCCGCCCGACTGGCTGACGGTGATCACCAGCACGTCACGCAGGTCGGGCTTGGCCTCGTACGCCGTGGTGGTCGACATCGAGGTGAGGCCGCACGGCAGACCGAGCCGGATCTCCAGCAGGTACTTGGCGTAGAGCGCCGCGTTGTCCGAGGTGCCACGGGCGGTCAGCAGGACGAAGCGGGGGTTGCGGCCCGCGATGGCCTGGGCCACCTCGCGGATGCGGGGCGCGCCCTCCTCCAAGATGCGACGCAGTACCTCGGGCTGCTCGGCCATCTCGCCGGCCATGATCCGGCCCGGACGATCTTCGTGCTGAGCGGCAGTCGTCGCCGACATGTAGGTGCCTCCCATTGGGCGCTGTGAAGCGCGGATGGTGATCTCCCGCGCGTCTTATTTGTACCCCGTACCGCTTCAGAGGTCTAGTCCACTCTCCCGCGTGGCGCGGGGTGCCCTGACGGGCACTCTGCGTGCGGGTCAACGCCCGCCCGCAGGGCACCAGTCGGTCCCCGCTACCCCGTTCGAGTGCCCGCCGGTGCGGGTGAGCCGGGGGCCGGCGACGTGACCGCTGGACGCGGGCCGCCGTTGGCCCGGTGTGACGACGACGCGGCGTGCCACTTCATACCACCGCCGACGACCCCTGCGCTCCCCGACGGAGGCGAAGGCCACGTGTACAACGGGTGCGGAAACGGTTCGGCTCACCCAGCAACCTGCGCCGACCGACGCGCCGGCCCCGGTCCCGGCGCTGATCACCACGCCGGTACGGGTCGCACCGGCCCCCGCAGCGCCCCTCCCGACCGGCCTTGCGGCTCCCCTCTCCCCCGTCTCCCCCACTCAGGCGGCACGGCTCTCCGACGCCCCGGCCCCGCTCCCGCGCCCGCCGGTCCCGACGACTGACGTGCCGATCTACGCGGAGCTGGCAGGGCGCTGGAGCGCTGCGGGGCGGGCGGTGCCGGGCGCGTACGACGAGGAGTGGCACGCATTGGTCCGCGGGCCCGCGTGGCCGCGGGAGGGGACGGACCGCGGGGCGGGCCAGGGGGCGGACACGCCGGGGCTTCGACCCCCCGCGCCCCGCCGCCCGCGCGGCGGCCCCGCCCGCCGCGGCGGCGGCCACCG
>NZ_JBEHZD010000074.1:0-20880 GCF_040240285.1 Streptomyces sp. HSW2009
GTGCCCGTACGGGATGTGCCCGTACGGGATGTGCCCGTACGGGATGTGCCCGTACGGGATGTGCCCGTACGGGATGTGCCCGTACGGGATGTCCCCGTACCGGATGTGCCCGTACCGAAGGTGCCCGTCGTGCTCATGCGTCCCCCTCAAGGCCGCGCGGTCGAAGCAGCAGTTCGACCACCGAGGCCAGCCAGTCCACCAGCAGGGCGAGCGCCACCGTGAGGATGGAGCCGAGCACCAGGATCGGCGTGCGCTGGTTGTTGATGCCGGTGGCGATCAGGTCGCCGAGGCCGCCGGCGCCACCGAAGTACGCGAGCGTCGCCGTGCCCACGTTGAGCACCAGCGCCGTCCGGACGCCCGCCAGGATCAGCGGCACCGCGAGCGGCAGTTCGACCCGGCGCAACACGCCGACGGTCGACATCCCGATGCCACGGGCGGCCTCGATCAGCGTCGGGTCGATGGCGCGCAGCCCCGCGATGGTGTTGGCGAGCACCGGCAGGACGGCGTACGCGACCATGCCGACCAGGGCCGCCTTCGTCCCGATGCCCAGCCAGATCACCAGCAGCGCGAGCAGCCCGATGGCGGGCGTGGCCTGCCCGACGTTGGCGACGGCCAGCACCACCGGGACCGCGGGGCGCAGCACGCGCCGGGTCAGTGCGATGCCGAGCGGGATGGCGATGAGCAGGACGAAGAAGGTGGAGACGGCGGTGAGTTCGACGTGCTGGCGCAGCCGCAGCCACACATTGCCGTCGGCGATGGCGTTGCGCGCGATGGAGTCGAGTTCGGCCCCACGGAACCACAGCCAGGTGACCAGCAGCCCCACGGCGACGGTGGCCGGCAGGAAGGTGAGCTTCTGCCAGGTCACCCGGGGCGCGGGGGCGGCCTGATGGGCTTGGTGGGCTTGGTGGGGCTGCGGCGGCCCGGCCCCTATGCCCGATCCGTCCCCGGCGTCCCCGGTGTCCCCAGCTTCTCCAGCATCCCTGGCGTCCCGTACGCCCCCCGTGCCCCCGGTGCCGCTCATGCGGGGCCTGCCCGGTGCGGGCCGTGCGGGCCGTGGTCGCCGTGCGGGGCGCCGGGTGGCTCGGCTTCGGGTACGCCCTCCTGCTCCCGGTGCGTCTGGTGGGCCCGCGCCTCCTGGAGCTCGTGTTGGTGCTCCGCCGCGTCGAGCCGGTCCGCCTCCAGGAGTTCGTGGACGGAGTTCATCAGCGTCTCCATGTCGACCACGCCGGTGTACTCGCCGCGCCGCCCGGTCACCGGCACCCGGCCGGCGTTGTCGGTCAGCACCGCCTCCAGCGCGTCGCGCAGCGTGGCGTCGCGGGTCACCGTGTCGTGCACCAGCGTGCCGGCCCGGGCGAGCGAGCCCTTGGCGCGGCTGAGGTCGCTGCGCCGCAGCCACTTGTACGGCCGGCGCTGCCGGTCGAGCAGCAGGACCTCGTTGACCGCGGCGGACCGGAACAGGTCGAAGATCGACTGGAGCGGGTCGTCGATCACCGCGGTGGGGATGTCCTCCACGGCCACGTCGCGCACCCGGGTGAGGTTGAGCCGTTTGAGTGCCGCACCGGCGCCGACGAAGCCGGAGACGAAGTCGTCGGCCGGGTTGGTGAGGATCGCCTCGGGCGTGTCGAACTGGGCGATGTGCGAGCGGTCGCGCAGCACCGCGATCCGGTCGCCCAGCTTGATCGCCTCGTCGAAGTCGTGGGTGACGAACACGATCGTCTTGTGTAACTCGTGTTGCAGCCGGATCAGTTCGTCCTGGAGGTGGTCGCGGGTGATCGGGTCCACCGCGCCGAACGGCTCGTCCATCAGCAGCACCGGCGGATCGGCGGCCAGCGCCCTGGCCACCCCGACCCGCTGCTGCTGGCCGCCGGAGAGCTGGCGCGGGTAGCGGTGGTGGAACTCGCGCGGATCGAGCCCGACCAGGTCGAGCATCTCCTCGATCCGGGCGCTGACCCGGGCCTTGGGCCAGCCGATCATCTTCGGCACCAGGGCGATGTTCTGCGCCACCGTCATGTGCGGGAACAGGCCCGAGGACTGGATGGCGTACCCCACCTTGCGGCGCAGCTTGACCGGGTCGATGTCGGTGACGTCCTCGTCCCCGATGCGTATCCGGCCGGCGGACGGCTCGATCAGCCGGTTGATCATCTTCAGCGTGGTGGACTTGCCGCACCCGGACGGCCCCACGAAGACGACCGTCTCGCCGGCTCTGATCTCCATGCTGACGTTGTCCACGGCGGGCGCCTGGCTGCCCGGGTAGCGCTTGGTCAGGTTCTCCAGCGCGATGGTCGCCCCGGTGGGGGCGCCGCGCGCGGGGGCTCCGGTCGGCTGGCTGTTCGTGGTGTCAGGCACGTATCCCCCTGGAGATGGTCAGGCGTCCGATCAGCACGTACACGGCGTCGAAGAGCAGCGCGAGCAGCACGATGCCCAGCGTGCCGGCGACCACCTTGTTGACCGCGTTGGCGCTGCCGAGCGAGGAGACGCCGCGGAAGATCTCGTTGCCGAGCCCCGGGCCCGACGCGTACGCGGCGACGGCGGCGATGCCCATCAGCATCTGGGTGGAGACCCGGATGCCGGTCAGGATGGGCGGCCAGGCCAGCGGCAGTTCCACCCGCACCAGCCGGGCCAGGCGCGACATGCCGAGCCCGCGCGCCGCGTCCACCAGGTCCGGGTCCACGCCGCGCAGCCCGACGATCGCGTTGCGCACGATGGGCAGCAGCCCGTACAGCACCAGCGCGGTCACCGTGGGCGCGACGCCGAGCCCGACCAGCGGCACCAGCAGGCCGATCATGGCCAGCGAGGGCACGGTGAGGATGGTCGCGGTGACGGTGACGGCGAGGTTGCCGGCCCATTCGCTGCGGTAGGTCAGCACGGCGATGAGCACCCCGATGACGGTGGCCACCACCATGCACTGGAAGACGGCGCTGGCGTGCTGGTAGGTGTCCAGCAGCAACTGGGTGCGGCGGCTGTCGACGTACTCCCAGAAACTCATCGCGGCTCTCCTCGGTCAGTCATCGGCCGCCTGCTTCACCAGCGGGATGATCCGGAGCGGGACGGGGTTCTCCATCACGATGGCCGTCGAGGCCCGCACGATGCCATCAAAGCCCACAACCCGGTCGATCACCCGTTGGAGATCGGCGTTGGAGCGGGCGACCAGGCGGCACAGCATGTCGCCGTGGCCGGTCGTGGTGTGCAGTTCCAGCACCTCGGGGACGGTGTGCAGATGGCTGCGGACGTCCTCGCCCTGGCCCTGCTTGATCTCCAGCGTGGCGAACGCCGTCACCGGATAGCCCAGCGCGGCCGGGTCCACCTGCGGCCCGAACCCGCGGATCACCCCGCTCGCCTGGAGCCGGTCGAGCCTGGCCTGCGCGGTGCCGCGCGCCACGCCGAGCCGCCGCGACGCCTCCAGGATGCCTATCCGCGGCTCGTGCGCCAGCAATTCGATCAACCGCCCGTCCAGTCGGTCAATGCCCATCGCGATCCTCCCCGTCCCGGTGTCGCGCACCCCGTCTTGTGCCCATGCGACCTGGCCACCTCCATGATGGTCATCCTGTACAGATCGTCCGGCAGAACTCAGAAACCACTAGTCAGATTGCCCAGTGGAAACACAAACTATTGCGCACCTTGTGGTTCGGAGAGAGCCTGCCGCTATGACAGAGACCATCGATCAGTCCCCCGAGACGGCCAGGCAGGCCGACCCCTTCCCGGTCAAGGGAATGGACGCGGTCGTCTTCGCCGTCGGCAATGCCAAGCAGGCCGCTCACTACTACGCGACGGCCTTCGGCATGAAGCTCGTCGCCTACTCCGGACCGGAGAACGGCAGCCGCGAGACCGCCAGTTACGTGCTGGTGTCGGGCAGCGCCCGATTCGTGCTGACCTCCGTCATCAAGCCCACCACCGACCGCGGGCGGTTCCTCGCCGACCACGTCGCCGAGCACGGCGACGGCGTCATCGACCTCGCCATCGAGGTGCCGGACGCCCGGGCCGCGTACGCCTATGCGGTCGAGCACGGCGCCACCGGCGTCGAAGAGCCGCACGAGGTGAGCGACGAGCACGGCACCGTGGTCATCGCCGCGATCTCCACCTACGGCAAGACCCGGCACACGCTGGTCGAGCGCTCCGGCTACGACGGTCCGTACCTGCCCGGTTTCGTCGCGGCCAACCCCATCGTGGAGCCGCCGGCCAAGCGCACGTTCCAGGCCATCGACCACTGCGTGGGCAACGTCGAACTCGGCAAGATGGACGAGTGGGTCGGCTTCTACAACAAGGTCATGGGCTTCACCAACATGAAGGAGTTCGTGGGCGACGACATCGCCACCGAGTACTCCGCGCTCATGTCCAAGGTGGTCGCCGACGGCACCCGCAAGGTGAAGTTCCCGCTCAACGAGCCGGCGATCGCGAAGAAGAAGTCGCAGATCGACGAGTACCTGGAGTTCTACAACGGCCCCGGCGTCCAGCACATCGCGCTGGCCACCAACGACATCGTGGCCACGGTGCGGGCCATGCGCGCGGCCGGCGTGCAGTTCCTGGACACCCCGGACTCGTACTACGACACCCTCGGCGAGTGGGTCGGCGAGACCCGGGTGCCGATCGACACGCTGCGCGAGCTGAAGATCCTGGCCGACCGCGACGAGGACGGCTACCTGCTCCAGATCTTCACCAAGCCCGTTCAGGACCGGCCCACGGTCTTCTTCGAAATGATCGAGCGGCACGGCTCGTTGGGCTTCGGCAAGGGCAACTTCAAGGCCCTCTTCGAGGCCATCGAGCGCGAGCAGGAACTGCGCGGCAACCTCTGACCGCGGCGGATGGCCTGCGGGTCGCCTACGGGCTGATCGCGTACGAGGCTGACTGCGTACGGGACTCGGCCGCGTACGGCCGCACCGCGTGCCGCGCCTGCCGCGTGCGGCGCTGACCGCGCACCACGACGCTGCCCGGTTCCCCCCCGGGAGGGGGGAACCGGGCAGCGTTGGTGTGTGCGTCGGGCTTCAGCGCTGGTAGGCGCCGATGTCCGCGACGTCGGACAGGGTGCCCTTGTCCTCCTTGACGACCTGGCTGTCGCGGATCTCGTCACAGTTGATCGCGTCGTTGTCGTTCAGCAGGTCGATCGGCACGTTGACCAGGCCGACGTTGATCCGGTCGATGTCGATGCAGGCGTGCGGCAGCAGGTTCACGTTCTGCGAGTAGTCGCCGCCGCTGGTGTCGGACGCGGAGGCGGGGGAGGCGCCCGCAACGGCAGCGGTCGCGGCACCGGCCATGGCAATGGCGGTAAGGGCCTTCTTCAGCACGGGGAATCTCCTCGGAGCATGGGTGGGGCGACGGGGGGTGGCCAGAGCTGGCCAGGAGGGGCGCGGCCCGTCCCTGCCGCTTGCAAGGGCGGGACCGGGCCGCACGAACGTCAGCTCTGGTAGGCGCCGACGTCGAGCAGGTCGGACAGCGGGGCCTTGTCTTCCTTGTTGACCTGGCTGTCGCGGATCTCGTCGCAGTCGATCGCGTCGTTGTCGTTGAGGGCGTCCACCGCCACGTTCACCAGGCCGACGTTGACCCGGTCGAGGTCGATGCACGGGTGCGGAATCAGGTTCACGTTCTGCGAGTAGTCGCCGCCGCTCGTGTCCGATGCGATGGCCGGGGCCATTCCCGCACCGGTGGCAGCGGCAGCGAGCGCCGCGCAGGCGAGAGCCTTCTTGAGCATGGAATTCCTCCTGGTCGGATTGCGGCGCCAACTGGTGGAGCCGACACCGCAGGCAACGCGCCCCGCCCCGGGGAAGTAGTGGACCGTTACTCCAAGTGGTGAAGCATGCCCCCCTCACGTGTGATGGCCGCGCGGGTCGGCTTGCACCAGACCCCCCGCGCTCGCTAACCGGAACCCCACGCCCCGGCCCCCTCGCCCCGTAAAATCCCCCCACGCAAGCCTCTGACCAGGCATGACGTGCGGACGCTTGCTGGCGGTTCGGTGACTCCGGTGGTGCGCGGGCGGCCTGAGCGGCATCCGGTACGGGACCGCGGTCGGCGCATGCATGCCCCGGAGGCGGGCGGCTGACGCGTACCGGGGGTGATCGGGGTGTACCGGGGGTGACGGCGTGGGGCGGCTGACGCGTTGCGCGTACCGGGGTGGTCGGGGGGGGGGGGGGGGGGGGGGGGGGGGGGGGGGGGGGGGGGGGGGGGGCCGGCCGCCCCCCCCCCCCCCCCCCCCCCCCCCCCCCCCCCCCCCCCCGACGCGTCTGCGGGGCAGTGCGTGCCGCGCCCCGGCACATCTCCACGAGATCTCCGTAAAAGCGTGGCCGGCCAGTTCGGCAATCGCCATCCCGGGCCCGCCTTCGATATTCCGCGGTGTTGGCTCTGCGTAATGCCGTGTACGCGTACGGGTGCCCGGCCGTAAAGCCGGGCCCAAAATCCGCATTGTTTCTCGGAAAAGGGAACCCCTCGGGTTTCGCACCCCTCTCACCTGGCGTCCCCTGATCGGGGAAAGCGATGGGACGCACGGCGAAGTACGGGATGGGGATGTAATGCGCGACATCAGTCGACGGGGGTTGCTCGGCCTCGGCGCGGGGGCGGGAGCGGCGGCGGCGCTGACCGTTGCGGGCTGCTCCTCGGACTCCGGCGGTGGCGGTGGCCTCAAGAAGCCGGGCGGCGGCGAGGCCACCCAGCAGGCCAAGGCGCGGCCGATAGGCGACGGCTCGACCGCGGACACCGGGCCGCAGCCGGGCCAGCCGAAGGCGCCGGAGAAGCTGGCGCCCGGGCAGAAGCCGCCGCAGTTCGTCGTCTTCTCCTGGGACGGCGCCGGCGAGGTGGGCAACGGGCTCTTCCCGCGGTTCCGCAAGCTCGCCAAGGACCACGGCGCGTCGATGACGTTCTTCCTGTCCGGGATCTACTGCCTGCCCGAGTCGAAGAAGAACCTGTACCGGCCGCCGAACAACCCGGTCGGCGCCTCCGACATCGGCTACCTCACCGACGACCACGTCAAGCAGACGCTCCAGAACGTGCGCGCGGCCTGGCTCGAAGGCCATGAGATAGGCACCCACTTCAACGGCCACTTCTGCGCCGGCAGCGGCTCGGTGGGGCAGTGGACGCCGGCCCAGTGGCAGTCGGAGATCGACCAGGCCGTGTCGTTCGTCACCAAGTGGCGCACCAACACCGGCTTCACCGACCTGGACCCGCTGCCCTTCGACTACAAGAAGGAACTCGTCGGCGGCCGGACCCCGTGCCTGCTCGGCCAGGACAACCTGCTGCCGACCGCCAAGAAACTCGGCTGGCGCTACGACGCGAGTTCGCCCGGCGGCCTCCAGGTCTGGCCCACCAAGAAGCAGGGCATCTGGGACTTCCCGCTCCAGCAGGTGCCGTTCCCCGGTCACTCCTTCGAGGTGCTCTCGATGGACTACAACATGCTGGCCAACCAGTCGAAGAACGCCACCCAGGGCCCCACCGCGCGCTACCCGCAGTGGCGCCGCGAGGCGGCCGGCGCGGACATCAAGGGGTTTGAGCGGGCGTACGAGACCAACCGTGCGCCGCTGTTCATCGGCAACCACTTCGAGCAGTGGAACGGCGGCATCTACATGGACGCCGTCGAGGAAGCGATCAAGCACATCGCCGACGACAAGCGCAAGGACGTCCGGCTGGTCTCCTTCCGGCAGCTCACCGACTGGCTCGACGCGCAGGACCCGCAGGTCCTGGCGAACCTGCGCGGCCTCGGCGTGGGCCAGAAGTTCGCCGGCTGACCCGGAAGGCGGCCGGCCCGCTCCGCCGCCCGCGGCTGGCCCGCTCCCTAGCTCGCGGCCGGCGGTGCCCCAGCCGCTGGCCCCGCTGGCCGTAGGACCGTAACGCGCAGCCCCGTCCCGCAGCCCCGTCCCGTGGGCCCGTACCCGCAGCCCCGTCCCTTCGGCGCGTACCCGCAGCCCCGTCCCATCGGCGCGTCCCCGCCTGGTGACGGGGCGCGGGAAACGAACAGGGGGGTGCGGAAGATCGGCAGGAGTGCCATGCGAAACTTTTCACATGAGTGCCTGCCGTGACCTACGACGTCGTGTGGCCCGCCGTCGTGTTCCGATGCTGGCCGCCGGGGTGGCCCTCGC
Organism: Streptomyces sp. HSW2009; assembly: GCF_040240285.1. Taxonomy (NCBI): domain Bacteria; kingdom Bacillati; phylum Actinomycetota; class Actinomycetes; order Kitasatosporales; family Streptomycetaceae; genus Streptomyces; species Streptomyces sp. HSW2009. Next base: position 8,058 of record NZ_JBEHZD010000074.1, read on the forward strand.
CTCCCTGGGACTTGCCGCCTGTGGCACCGGCGGCACCTCCGGCGGCTCGGCCGATACGAAGTTCGTGCAGGGTACCGGCGGTGTGAGCACCGTCGCGAAGGGCGACAGGAAGAGCGGGCCAAGTCTGTCCGGCAAGACGCTGGAAGGCAAGCAGCTCGACGTCGACGACTACCGCGGCAAGATCGTCGTGCTCAACATCTGGGGCTCCTGGTGCTCCCCGTGCCGGGCCGAGGCGCCCAACCTGGTCAAGGTCGCCGAGCGGACCAAGGCGCAGGGCGTGGAGTTCATCGGGATCAACACCCGGGACTCCAACGAGCACAACGCGCGCAAGTTCGAGAAGGAATTCGACGTCCCGTACCCGAGCCTGTACGACCCGATCGGCAAGCTCATGCTGCGGTTCCCCAAGGGCAGCCTGAACCCGCAGGCCATCCCCACCACGATCATCCTCGACCGGGACGGCAAGATCGCGGTGCGGGCGCTGACCCCGCTCAGCGAGGAGGCGCTCGACAAGGCGCTCAAGCCGTTGCTGGCAGAGAAGTGATCGCCGCGACATGAGCGCACTCGCCGCCGCCACCGACCCCAACCAGACCGTCCTCACCGGCGCCCTGCTGTTCGCGCTGCCGGTCGCCATCCTCGGCGGTCTGGTCTCCTTCTTCTCGCCGTGCGTGCTGCCCCTGGTGCCCGGCTACATGTCGTACGTCACCGGCGTCACCGGCACCGACCTCGGCGAGGCCAAGCGGGGGCGGATGCTCGCCGGGGCCTCGCTGTTCGTGCTCGGCTTCACCGCCGTCTTCGTCTCCGGCGGCGCGCTCTTCGGCAACTTCGGCTGGGAGCTCCAGCAGCACAAGGAGACCATCTCCAAGGTGCTCGGGGTCGTCACCATCCTGCTCGGCCTGTCCTTCATGGGGGTGTTGCGCGGCTTCGGGCAGCGGGAGTTCCGCTTCCACCAGAAGCCCGCGGTGGGGCTGGCCGGCGCGCCGGTGCTCGGGGTGCTGTTCGGCATCGGGTGGACGCCGTGTCTGGGCCCCACCCTCACGGCCGTCAACGCGTTGGCGTTCAATGAGGCGAGCGCGGGACGCGGGGCGCTGCTCACCGCCGCGTACTGCGCCGGCCTCGGCCTGCCGTTCATCGTGGTGGCGGTGGCCTACCGGCGGGCGCTGGGCGCGTTCAGTTGGGTCAAGCGGCACTACGTATGGGTGATGCGGATCGGCGGTGGGATGCTCATCGCGCTCGGCCTGCTGCTCGTCACGGGAGTCTGGGACCGCATGATGGACGACATGCGGGTCTGGACCTCCAGCTTCAACGTTGGGATCTGATCCATGGCCACCACCGACACCGACACCAGCACGGACGACGACGCCCGTACGGACGGCGACGCCGGCCGGGACGCCGTGACGGCCGACGCGAGGGCCGAAGCACCGGCCGAAGCGCATGCCGACGCCGGGAGCGCCGCACCGGCCGACACCGGGGCCGCCGCGCCGGCCGATGCCGCGGCCGACACCCCGGCCGACGCCACATCCGACCCCGCCACCAGCACCACCACCACCAGCACCGACACCACCAGCAGCACCGACCCCACCGCCGAAGCCGAGCTGCAAGCCGCCGGCACCCAGCTCTCCACCGCGCCGACCGAGGGCCAGGCCGTGCCGGGCTCCTTCGGCGGGGTGCGGGCGCCCGGTGCGCTGGGCGCGCTGGCCTGGACCGGGCGCGAGGCGTTCGGCTGGCTGCGCTGGTGCTGGCGGCAGCTCACCTCGATGCGAGTGGCGCTGCTCCTCCTGCTGCTGCTGTCGCTCGGTGCCATCCCCGGCTCGCTGATCCCGCAGAGCGGCGTGGACCCGGTCAAGGTGGAGGCGTTCAAGGCCCAGCACGAGACGCTGACCCCGCTCTACGAGAAGCTGGGGATGTTCCACGTCTACAGCTCGGTGTGGTTCTCGGCGATCTACATCCTGCTGTTCATCTCGCTCATCGGCTGCATCGTGCCGCGCACCTGGCAGTTCGTCGGCCAACTGCGCAGCCGCCCGCCGGGCGCCCCGCGCCGGCTGACCCGGCTGCCCGCGTACACCACCTGGCGCACCGAGGCCGAGCCCGAGCAGGTGCTCGCGGCGGCCCGTACGGTGCTGCGCAAGCGGCGCTTCAGGGCGCACGTGGCCGGGGACGCGGTCGCCGGCGAGAAGGGCTATCTGCGCGAGGTCGGCAACCTGATCTTCCACCTGGCGCTGATCGTGGTGCTGGTGGCGTTCGCGGTCGGCCAGCTCTGGAAGTCCGAGGGCGGCAAGCTCATCACCGAGGGCGACCAGGACGGCTTCACCAACAACCTCACCCAGTACGACGACTTCAAGTCGGGCACCTTCTTCGACAAGGACAACCTGGAGCCGTTCGGCTTCTCGCTGGAGAAGTTCGACGCCCGGTACGAGCGGACCGGCTCGCAGCGCGGCACCGCCCGCGAGTTCCGTGCTCACGTCAAGTACTGGGAGGGCGCGGACGGCGCGGAGAAGCGGACGTCCATCGAGGTCAACGAGCCGCTGGAGATCGCGGGCAACAAGGTCTTCCTGCTCTCCACCGGGTACGCGCCGGTCGTCACCGTCACCGACGGCAAGGGCGAGATCGCGTACAAGGGCGCGGTGCCCTTCCTCCAGCAGGACGGGAACCTCACCTCGTCCGGCGTGATCAAGGTGCCCGACTACCGGGACAAGAACGGCAAGCAGGAGCAGCTCGGCTTCCAGGGCTTCTTCGTGCCGACCTGGGGCGGCGCCAACGCGAAGACGATGTTCTCGCAGTTCCCGGCGCTGGACTATCCGGTGCTCTTCCTCACCGCGTACCACGGCCGACTGGGCATCGACGGCGGGCTGCCGCAGAACGTGTACCAGCTCAAGACCGACAAGATGAAGCAGTTCAAGAACCCGGACGGCAGGGCGTTCGCGCAGAAGCTGCTGCCGGGCGAGACGATGACGCTGCCGAACGGCGCCGGCACGCTGAAGTTCGAGGGCATCAAGACCTGGGCCAGCTTCCAGATCTCCCACCAGCCGGGCAACGAACTGGCGCTGATCGGCTCGGTCGCCGCGCTGATCGGGCTGGCCGCTTCGCTGTTCATCCAGCGCCGCCGGGTGTGGGTGCGGGCCGTGCCCGGCGCCGACGGGCACACGGTCGTCGAAATGGCCGGGCTCGGCCGTAGCGAATCCGCCAAGCTTCCCGAGGAACTGGCAGATCTCGCGGTGGCCCTTCAGGCGGACGCACCCGCCGAACCAGAACCGGAACCGGAATCTGAGTCACCAGATCCTGCCGAAGGAGCGCGCGCGTGAATCTCGCTGCCGCAGCCAACGAGAACTTGGCCAACATCAGCAATGTGCTGATCTATTCGGCCATGGCGGTCTACACCCTGGCCTTCATCGCCTACATCACCGAGTGGGTGTTCGGCAGCCGCAGCAAGGTCGGTCGCACCGCCGCCGCGCTCGCCGCCCCCACGTCCGCCGACGCCGCGGCCTCCGGCGCCACCAGCACGGTGACCGTGCAGGTCACCAAGAAGGGCGGCGGCACCGCGGTCCTTGAGCGGCCCAAGGTGGTCACCCGCTCGACCGCCGGAAGCCGCGACGTGCCGGACGGCCCGGGCGCCGCCGGCGGCACCGAACAGGGCGACCTGTACGGGCGGATCGCCGTCTCGCTCACCGTTCTCGCCGGGCTGCTGCACGTCGGCGGCGTGCTCACCCGCGCCCTGTCGGTGGAGCGCGCCCCCTGGGGCAACATGTACGAGTTCTCCATCACCCTGTCGATGGTGGCGGTCGTCGCGTACGTGATCTTCCTGGCGCTCGGCAAGAACGTCCGCTGGATCGGGCTGCCGCTGGTCACCACGGCCCTGCTCGACCTGGGCCTGGCGGTCTCGGTGCTGTACACCGACAGCGACCAACTGGTGCCCGCGCTCGACTCGTACTGGCTGTGGATTCACGTGAGCTGCGCCATCATCTCCGGCGCCGTGCTCTACCTGGGCGCCGTGGCCACGTTGCTCTTCCTCTTCCGCGACCGGTACGAGACGAAGCTGGAGAACCCGGACGGCAAGCAGCCGGGCGCGCTGGCCACCTCGATCCTGGAGCGGCTGCCCTCCTCGGCGTCGCTGGACAAGTTCGCGTACCGGATCAACGCGACCGTCTTCCCGCTGTGGACCTTCACCCTGATCGCCGGCGCGATCTGGGCCGAGAAGGCATGGGGCCGGTACTGGGGCTGGGACCCCAAGGAGGTCTGGACGTTCATCACCTGGGTCGCCTACGCCGGCTACCTGCACGCGCGCGCGACGGCCGGCTGGAAGGGCCGCAAGGCCGCGTACCTGGCGCTGATCGCCTTCGCCTGCTTCCTCTTCAACTACTACGGCGTCAACATGTTCGTCACCGGCAAGCACTCGTACGCGGGCGTCTGACACGCTGGTACGAGGGCGTCTGAGCGCGCGCTGACACTCCCGGCACCGGCCGGTTCCCGTGACCCAGGTCATGGGAACCGGCCGTTGTCGTACGGACAGTCCCTGGGCGTGGACACCTTACGGAAGCGCATCCGCGCGGGGGACCAGACCGCCTTCGCCGAACTCTTCGACACCTGTGCACGCTCGGTCTACAACCACGCCTACCGGCTGACCGGCGACTGGTCGACGGCCGAGGACGTCGTCTCGCTGACCTTCCTCGAAGCGTGGCGACTGCGCGCCCGGGTGGACGCCGAGGGCGACACGCTCCTGCCCTGGCTGCTCGGCATCGCCACCAACACGGTGCGCAACACCCGCAGGGCCGCCCGCCGGCACGCCGCCGCGCTGTCCCGGGTGCCGCCGCCGACGGCCGAGCGGGACTTCGCGGACGACGTCGCCGGCCGCATCGACGACGCGGAACTCCTGGAGGCCGTCCAGGTCGCGCTGCGCGCCCTGCGCCGCCCCGAGCGCGAGGTGCTCGCGCTGTGCGGCTGGTCGGGCCTCGACTACGCGGCGGCGGCCCGGGCGCTCGGCGTGCCGGTGGGCACCGTACGGTCCCGGCTCTCCCGGGCGCGCAAGAAGCTGGCCGCCGCGGTCGAGGCGCGGGGCACGGACGGCACCTCCGGTCGCGCGGTGCGGGGGAGCGCGCGCCCGGTGGTCGGGCCCGGGGCTGCCCCGAGCCCTGATCCGAGGGCTGACGTGCGGACTGACGCGAGGGCTGCGGCGGGCGAGGCCCCGCGCGGGCCTGCGGCGTCGTACGTCGACCGCGGGCCGGCCCCGCCGCACACCGGCCGGGGCCCCGCGGCGCCCGCCGCCCCCCACGGCCCCGCGTCGTACGCCGGTGACCCACCCGGCTGCGACGGCCACCCCACCCACCTGCGCTCCCACCAGGTCCGCCCCATCCAGGAGGGAAACCGATGAAAGACCTGCCCGTCGCCCCCGAACGGGAGTTGCCGCCAGGGCGGCACGCCCTGCTCAAGGAACACCTGCTGACGGAGATCCGGCAGCCAGCGGCCGACGCGCCCGCGCGCCGCGCCGCCACCGCCGTACTGCTCGCGCCCGGTGCCCCCGGGCGCAGGCGCTGGCTGCGCCCCGCCTTCGCCGGCCCGGTGGTTGCGGGCACCCTCGCGGTCGCCACGCTGGCCACGCTGCTCCACGGCAGCGGCGCGACCGACGACGCCCGGGTGGGCCGGGACGGCCCGGCCACCTTCGCCTTCGCCCCGAACGCGGGCGCCGACCAGCGCGCCGGCGCGCCGCAACTGCTGGCCCGCAGCGCCACGGGCGCCGGCCGGCCGGCGGCCCCGCCGATCGAGGGCGGTGCGATCCGCGACGACCAGTTCGTCTACGTCGATAGCCGGGTCGCCTGGTCCACCACCCAGGACGGCGAGCCGCTGAAGATCGACCAACTGCACCGGAGCGAGTCGTGGCACTCGGTGGACGGCACGCGCGGCGGGTTGAAGCGGGAGGAGGGCGAGGAGCCGCAGCGGTGGGACGAGGTCGCGCCGCGGCCGGGCGAGCTCGGCTACGACCAGTCCACCTACTACCGGCACCTGGAGACCCTGCCGACCGACACCGACGCGATGTACCGCTGGCTGCGCAAGGCCGGGACGAACTACGGGGAGAACCTGAACCAGGCCATGTTCGTACTGGTCGGCGACCTCCTCTTCGATTCGCTGATGCCCGCCGACGTCACCGCGGCGCTGTTCCGGGCCGCGGCCCGCATCCCCGGCGTGGTGGTCGTGGACGAGGCGGTGGACGCGGCAGGACGGCACGGCGTCGCGATCGCCCGGGTGGACGCCAACAACCACACCCGCGACGAGTGGATCTTCGACCGGAAGACCGGGGAGTACCGCGGCAGGCGCAGCGTGCTGCTGCGGGACTCGCAGGGCGTCGAGGCGGGCACGGTCACCAGCACCGCGGCCGTCCTCCGGCGCGGCGTCGTCGACAGGGCGGGTCAACGGCCCTGATACGGGGCCGGAGCACGCAGACCAGGCCGACGGCGCCGACCACCTGCACACTCCGGCCGGTCCGGCCGCCCGCGCGCTCCGGTCGCCCTGACCACCCGGGTCTCCCCAGCCGCTCTGGCCACCCGGTCACGCTGGCTGTCACCAGCCATCCGGCTGTTCCGGCGGCCCGGCCAGCCCGGCCGTCCCGGTCCCGGGGCAGCGGGGCCCGCGCCGTCGGCACAACCCTCGGCGCCCCAGCCGCGTCCCCTTCTTGAGGCACTACGGGGTCGACGCGGGTCGCGACCGGTTGCGGCTGGTTGCACTCGGTTACGGCCGGTCATGGCCGGCTGGGGTCGGTTTCAGTGGGTTGCGACGCTTTCCGGCTGCTCATGTGTGGCGGGTCACCCGGGCCGGACTTGACCGGGGCCGGGCCGGCCACGTACGGAGGAGAGTTGGCCGGGCCGGAGCCGGGCCGCCGAGACGAGGGGGAACGATGGGCGAGGGGTGGCGCACGGACGACGTGCGGGCACACCGTGGTCGCGCTGGTCGCGCTGGGCTGGCCGGGCCGCGGGCGTACGGAGCGTACGGGCGGCGTGCGGAGCGGCGGGCGCTCGGCGCACCGCCCGGGTGCCGGCCCGGCACTCCCTGCCAGCGGGCCCAGCGGTGACCGCGACCGACCAGGAGCCGTCCCCGGGAACGGGCCCGGACCCCGAGTGCGGCGAGCGACTGCCGTCCCCGCGATCCGAACCGTCCGCCGGGGCAGCCCCGATCCCACCCGCGGCAGTGGCCGACGCCCCGCCCACGGGAACGGCAGACGACGCCCCGCCCGCCGAAGCGACCGACCCCCCACTCACGGATGCGACCGACCCCCCACCCACAGACGCTCCCACCCCCTCCCTCGCCGCGCGGCTGCTGGGGCCCGAGATCGGGGGGCCGATCGTGGCCCTCGCCATGGTGGTCACGCTGGTCATCGTGATGGCCAGGTCCAGCCTGTTCCACGACGACGACCAGCCGTCCGGCCGCCCCCGGCCCACCGACGGGCCGGCCGCGAGCAGCACGTTCGCGCCCGACGCGCACGGCGGCCGGGACGAGAAGAGCGGGGCGCGGGAGTTGCTGGCCCGGGCCGCGTCCGCCGCGGAACGCAAGGCGGACCTTGACCCGCGGGACGCCGAGTTCACGTACGTACGCAGCAAGAGCGCGGTTCTGACGGCGGCCAGCGACGAGGCGGCGTGCGCGTTCATCGAGCCGCTCCGCCAGCGGCAGATCTGGCGCTCGGTCGACGGCACCCGTACCGGGCTGCTGCGCACCGGGCAGGTGCCGACGGAGCCGATCAGGCTGGACCCGGCGGCCCCGGCCCCGGTCTCGCTGGCCTACCGGCACCTGCAACGGCTGCCCCACGACCCGGCCGCGCTGCTCCGCACGCTGCACACCGCGGCCCTGTCCGGCCGCGCCGACGACCAGCAGGTCTTCCGTACGATCGGCGGCCTGATCGCCGAGTCCGTGCTGCCGCCCGCCACCGAGGCCGCGCTCTACCGGGCGGCGGCGCGGCTGCCCGGCGTGGTCGCCATCCGGGACGCGGTGGACGCGGTGGGTCGGCACGGGGCCGCGGTGGCCCGGGTGGACGAGCGGACCGGCGAGCGCGAGGAGTGGCTCTTCGACCGCAGGAGCGCGGCCCTGCTCGGCGTGCGCGTGGTCATGGTCGACCCGGAGAAGGCCCCCGAGGCGACCCGCGAGGACTGCCGGGGCCCGCAGGCCGGGGTGGTGACGAGCACCACCGCGGTGCTGGCCCGCGCCGTCGTCGCCCGGCCGGACGAACGCCCCCGGGGCGAGGAACGCGCGGACTGACGGCCGCCGCAGCGGCGTCGCACCAGGTCAGCCGAGCGGAAACGGTTCCGCCGGCAGGCGGGGTCCGGACCGTCGGATGGAGTGGGGTGCGGGTGGGGCGGCCCGCACGGTGCGCGCGCCGGCGGAACACCGGGCACAACGGGAGTGGCGGGCACACCGGAAACGGGGAAGGACAGCAGGACCAGCCCGCCAGCGGCGGACGGCGGGGCGGGCGGCGTACGAAGGCGGACGGCGGGGCCCGGGAGCGCACGGGCTGCCCCGGCCGTACGGGACGCCGTGCGGCGATGGCGCCGTGCGGAACGAAACGCGGCCCCGCCGCTCAGCCCGCTGCGTGCGCTCAGCCCCGCTGCGTGCCCTCGGGCCCCTCGTCCTCGCGGCGGTCGGCCTCGGGCTTGCGGTCGCCGGCGCTGGAACCCGGTGCGCTCGAACCCGACGCACTGGAACCCGAGGCGTTGGGCCCTGATCCTGTGGGCCCCGATCCCGTGGGCCCCGACGCACCGGAGTCCGCCGCGTCCGTGGTCCCGGAGGCCGAGTCGGAGGTGGTGCCGGAGGTGGTGTCGCCAGCCGCGGGGGCGTCCGGGTCCGGGGCGGGGCGGCCGGTCGGGCCGCTCTCCTTGCGCAGCGACTTCAGGAACTCCGGGTTGTCGTCCGGCGCCACCCAGCCGCCGCCACCGCCGCGCCGCCCGCCGAACGAGCCGCCGAAACCACCCCGCCCGGCGCCGCCGCCGGCACCCCCACCGGCGTGCGCCTTGCGCGGCCGGCCCACCGTCAGCCAGGCGACCGGACCGATCAGCACCTCGCCGAAGAGCAGCACGATGATGACCCACGCCACCTTCGGGAGCTTGCGGACCTCTTCCTCCGGCGTGTTCAGGCAGTCGATGAACGCGTAGATCCACAGCGCCAGGACCAGCAGGAACGGCAGATACCTGAGCATGCTGGGAGGCCCCCTGAGAAAGGTCGCGGCGGGTTGCGGTGTGCTGGGGACGCGGCCCCAGTGACGTGTCCAGGGTAGTCCGTGTCGGATACTGGGCCGCATGGCTTATGACGATCTTCGCTCGCTGCTGCGGGCGCTGGAGCGCGACGGCGACCTCAAGCGCATCAAGGCCGAAGTCGACCCGTATCTGGAAGTGGGGGAGATCGTCGACCGGGTGCAGAAGGCCGGTGGTCCCGCGCTGCTCTTCGAGAACGTCAAGGGCTCGTCGATGCCGCTGGCGATGAATGTGTTCGGGACCGACCGCCGGCTACTGAAGGCGCTCGGCCTCGCCTCGTACCAGGAGATCAGCGAGAAGATCGGCGGGTTGCTCAAGCCCGAGCTGCCGCAGGGCTTCACCGGGGTGCGGGAGGCGTTCGGCAAGCTCGCCGGGATGGCCCACGTGCCGCCGAAGAAGGTCAAGGAGGCGCCGGTCCACGAGGTGGTGCTGACCGGCGACGAGGTGGACCTGGAGCAGTTGCCGGCGCTGTTCACCTGGCCGAAGGACGGCGGTTCCTTCTTCAACCTGGGCCTCACCCACACCAAGGACCCCGAGACCGGCGTGCGCAACCTGGGCCTCTACCGGCTCCAGCGGCACGACCGGCGCACCATCGGGATGCACTGGCAGATCCACAAGGACAGCCGCAACCACTACCAGGGCGCCGCCCGCCGCGGCGAACGGCTGCCGGTGGCGATCGCCTTCGGCGCCCCGCCCGCGGTGACGTACGCGTCCACGGCGCCGCTGCCGGGCGACATCGACGAGTACCTGTTCGCCGGCTTCGTGCGCGGCAAGCGGATCGAGATGGTCGACTGCAAGACGGTGCCGCTCCAGGTGCCGGCGCAGGCCGAGGTGGTCCTCGAAGGCTGGCTCGAACCGGGCAAGATGCTGCCGGAGGGCCCGTTCGGCGACCACACCGGCTTCTACACGCCGCAGGAGGACTTCCCGGCGCTGACCATCGACTGCGTCACGATGCGCAAGCGCCCGCTGCTCCAGTCGATCGTGGTGGGCCGCCCGCCGACCGAGGACGGGCCGCTGGGCCGCGCCACCGAGCGGTTCTTCCTGCCGCTGCTGAAGATCGTGGTGCCCGACATCGTCGACTACCACCTGCCGGAGTCGGGCGGCTTCCACAACTGCGCGATCGTCTCCATCGACAAGCGTTACCCCAAGCACGCCCAGAAGGTGATGCACGCCGTCTGGGGTGCGCACATGATGTCGCTCACCAAGCTGATCATCGTGGTCGACGCGGACTGCGACGTCCACGACCTGCACGAGGTCTCCTGGCGGGCGCTCGGCAACACCGACTACTCGCGTGACCTGACCGTGGTCGAAGGCCCGGTCGACCACCTCGACCACGGCTCGTACCAGAAGTTCTGGGGCGGCAAGGCCGGCATCGACGCCACGCGCAAGCTGCCCGAAGAGGGGTACACGCGCGACGGCGGCTGGCCGGAGATGGTCGAGTCGGACCCGGAGACCGCCGCGAAGGTGACCCGCCGCTGGAAGGAGTACGGCCTCTGAGGCCGCCCATGAGCGCTGAATCGGCAACCTCGGAAGTCATCGGGCCCGAGCCCGTCCCACCCGGCAGAGTCAAGGCGTTCCTGCGGTTGGTGATGATCGAGCACTCGGTCTTCGCCCTGCCGTTCGCGTACATCGCCGCGCTCACCGCGATGTACGACAAGGACGAGAACATCCACTGGGGGCTGCTGTTCCTGGTGACGCTGGCGATGGTGGGGCTGCGGACCTTCGCCATGGCGGCCAACCGCATCATCGACCGCGAGATCGACGCCCGTAACCCGCGCACGGCCGGCCGCGAGCTGGTCACCGGCGCGGTCTCGGTGCGCTCGGCGTGGACCGGCGCGCTGGTGGCGCTGGTGTTCTTCCTGGGCGCGGCGGCGCTGCTGAACCCGCTGTGCCTGGCGCTGGCGCCGGTCGCGGTGGTGCCGATGGTGGTCTATCCGTACGGGAAGCGGTTCACCCACTTCCCGCACGCCATCCTCGGCCTCGCCCAGGCGATGGGCCCGGTCGGCGCCTGGCTCGCGGTGACCGGCTCCTGGTCGTGGGACGCGGTGATCCTGGGGCTCGCGGTCGGCGTGTGGATCGGCGGCTTCGACCTGATCTTCGCCTGCCAGGACGTGGCGGCCGACCGGGCGCACGGCGTGAAGTCCGTGCCGGCCAGGTTCGGCATCCCGGCCGCGCTCCACGGCGCCCGCGGCAGCCATGTGGTGACGCTGGCGCTGCTGGTCTGGTACGCGCTGGCCACCGACGCCGGCGTGCTGTTCTGGCTGGGCCTCGTGGTGGTGGCGGTGGCCTTCGTGTACGAGCACTCCATCGTCCGTCCGCACGACCTGTCCCGGCTCAACCGGGCGTTCTTCACGGTCAACGGGGTGATCGGGATCGTGCTGTTCGTCTGCACGCTGGCCGACCTGTTCGTCCGCGGTCTGACGCTCTAGCCGCGTCGCGCTGGTCAGCACAGCGCAGCACAGCACTACTCGGCGCAGCACCGACCGAACCGCACCGATCGCCTCGCTCTGCGGCCCCGGCGGTGGCGAAACGTACCGCCGGGGACCAGTCGGCGGCCTGAGGGGCGCGTACGGGGCGGCGTGCGCCGATGGCGTCCGGGGGCGCACCGATGGCCGGGCGGGAGCGCTCGGGCCCGTGCCCGTGCGGGAGGGCAGGCCCGCCGGTGGCCCGGAACGTCGGTGCCCGGATCGGTCCAGCGGGGTGCCGGATAGGCTCGGGCCGTGGACCGACTTCAACGCGCAACCCCGCGCAGCCCCTGGCTCGTGGGGGTGTCCGGCGCCTCCGGCACGCCCTACGCGGCCTCCGTGATCCGTGCCCTGCTGCGCGCGGGCGAGCCCGTTGACCTGGTGATCAGCCGGGCCGCCCGGCTGACGCTGCTGGACGAGACCGGCATCTCCTTCCGCGACGCGCACTGGCGCGCCGACCTGGAGCGATGGCTGGCGCGCGGCGCCGACGGCAGCCCGGACGCGTTCGCGGCCGAGGCCGCGGCGGTCGCGGAGGACGCCGCCGCGGGCGCGCAGGCGGACATCCGCTACTGGACCGCGGGCGACCTGGCGGCCGGCCCATCGTCGGGGTCGTATCCGGTCCGCGGCATGATCATCGTCCCGGCGAGCACGGCCTCGGTGGCCGGCGTCGCGCTCGGGCTCTCCAAGGACCTGTTGCAGCGCGCGGCGAGCGTCACGCTCAAGGAGCGCAGGCCACTGGTGGTGGTGGTGCGCGAGACGCCGCTGGCCGGCCAGACGCTGCGGCACCTGGTGGCGCTCGACGAGGCGGGCGCGGTGGTGCTGCCCGCGTCGCCGGCGTTCTACGCGGGGGCCACCCACATCCAGGAACTGGTGGACTTCGTCGCCGGGCGGGCGCTGGATGCGGCCGGCGTGCCGCAGGAGCTGTACCGCAGGTGGGAGGGGGAGCTCGGTGCGGCAAGGGAGGCTCGCCGTGCGGGGTAGCGCCGGGGCGGCCGGCCGCCGGCCGGGCGGGGCCCCCGCCCCGGGGGGGGCCCCCCCCCGGGGCGGGGGGGCCGTAGGGGGGGCGGCCCCCGGCCCCCCCCCGCGGCCCCGGCCTCGACATCACCGCACTGCTGGCGGAGCTGTACGCCCGCGACG
>NZ_JBEHZD010000740.1:0-3128 GCF_040240285.1 Streptomyces sp. HSW2009
ACAGCCGCTCTCGTCCGCCACCTGCTCCAGTGCGGCCCGGTCTCCCCGGCTGCTGAAGTGCAGCAACACGCGCCCGCGCCCACCGGATGGGTGAACCGGTGGACGCCCCGGGCGCCGTCGGCAGAGGAACCGTTGCCGTACGCGCGCCGTACGCGCCGTCCTCACCCTCGCCGCAGCCCCCGCGCCGCGGCGAACGGCGGGATCATCTCCGCCGAGCGGCCTAGCCGTTGGACTTCAGCGGGCGCAGGGTGCTCTTGATCTTCTCGATGGTCTCGTTCGGCAACTCGCCGTCGACACCAGTGGCCGCGTGCAGCACCCACAGCGCGTAGTCGCCGTTGATGTCGGTGTACGCGACCGTGAACGCCTTGCCGTCGGTCGTGCACTTGCCGGTCTTCTTGACCCCGGTGACCGTCGCGGACGCGGCGTAACCCTTCAGGCCGTGGTCGCTCTCGAACGGCTTGGCCTTGGAGACCTTGCGCTGGCCCGTCTGCTTCTGGTCGTAGCCGGCGAACACCCAGTTCTCCGCCTCGATCTCGGCCGCGCTCGCCTCGCTCTTGGCGCCGAGCGCGCCCTTGGTGCCGGTGCCGCCGAGGTCGCTGGTGTCCGGCCGGGTGCTGCCCTCGACCTTGACCGAGCAGGCGTCCTGCTTGTACTTGGCGGGGCTGGACATGACGACCAGCGGCTTGCCCTTGTCGCTCTCGAAGCCGACCGACAGGCCCGCCGACTCGACCTTCCAGTCCGCCGTGTCCGGGACGTCGAAGGCGACGTGCCGCTTGGCGCTGATGACCGTCTTCCAACCCGGGATGACGGGCTTGGCGGCCGGGTCGGCCGCCCGCGGGTTGTCCCCGCCGCCGCGCGGGTTCTCCGGCGTGGTGGTCGGCTCCTGCGACCCGCCGGGCTGCTGGGACCCCGCCGGCGCCGACGGCTTGGTGGACTCCTTGGCGGTGTCCTTCTTGTCGTCACCGTCGTCGCCGGAGAAGAGCACGACGCCGACCACGGCAGCGGCGGCGACCACGGCCCCGGCCGTGACGATCGCGATGGTCTTCTTCCGCTTGTCCCCGCCGCCCTGCGGGGGCTGTGGCGCACCCGGCGCCGCCGGAGCGTTCCAGGTGTGCGCCTGCTGGCCCTGCTGCTGCGGGTAGCCCGGCTGCTGGTACGGGCCCGGCTGCGGGGCTCCGGTCGGCGGGCCGCCCTGCGGCGGGGCCGGCGGCGGAGGCGTCTGGTACGGGTTGGGCGCGCCCGGCGCGGGCGTCTGGTACGGGTTCGGCTGACCCGGTGCCGGCGTCTGGTACGGGTTCGGCTGCGCCGGCCCCGACTGTGGGTGCCCCGGCTGTTGGTACGGGTTCTGGTCCTGCGGGTTTTGCTCGCCCCCGGGCGGCTGCTGTCCTGGCCACATGGCGAGTAACGATAGAGGGGCGGCCCAGCGGCTGCTACGTCCGCCCTTCCACGGAGCCCGTCCGCTTCCCTTCCCACAACTTTCTACCCGCTGGTAACTTTCGGGTATGTCAGAGACCCTGCCGTCGATCGGCGACATGCTCACGGCCAGCGTGCCGATGGTGCGCACGCTCAACCTCGAATTCGTCGAGACGAGTGCCGAGCGCGCCGTGTTGCGGCTACCGGACCAGCCCGACTACCACAACCACATCCAGGGGCCGCACGCCGGCGCCATGTTCACCCTCGCCGAATCCGCGAGCGGGGCGATCGTGATGGCCGCCTTCGGTGACCAGTTGAGCCGCGCGGTGCCGCTCGCGGTACGGGCCGAGATCGGCTACAAGAAGGTCGCCAAGGGCGTCGTCACCGCCACCGCGGAGCTCGGCCGCCCGATCGCCGACGTCCTCGCCGAACTCGATGCCGGCGAGCGGCCCGAGTTCCCGGTGCACGTCGCCATCACCCGCGAGGACGGCGCCGTGACCGGCGAGATGACGATCGTCTGGACCCTGCGCCCGCACTCCTGACGGGTGCCCTGGCCGGGCCGTGCCGCACTGCGCCGGCCCGGCCTCGTCGTACGCGGGACCTTCCGCACGCGGGCCTTCCGTAGGTCCGCTCGCCCCGGGCGTGTCGTGCTTCCCGGTGGCGCGCCGCCGCGGCGTCCGCATGGTGAGCCGTCCCGGCCGTGTTCCCCGCGGGCGGGGGCGGGTGTCGCCGCGCCCACGTCCGGGGTGGGCCGGCGGGTCCAGTAGGCTGCCCGGCGCGCCGGGCGAGGGCCGGGCGCAGCGAAGGTCCGAGGACAGGGTCTGCGGGGAGGAACGGCGTTGCACATCCAGGAATGGTTGGAGACCGTGCCGGCGGTCAGCATCTACCTGCTGGTGGGGTTGGTCATCGGCCTGGAGAGCCTGGGCATTCCGCTGCCCGGTGAGATCATCCTGGTCAGCGCGGCGCTGCTGGCCGGGACCCAGGACCACATCAACCCGGTCATCCTCGGCGCGTCCGCCACCGCGGGCGCCATCATCGGTGACTCCATCGGCTATCTCATCGGCCGCAAGGGCGGGCAGCCGCTGTTGCAGTGGCTCGGCAGCAAGTTCCCCAAGCACTTCGGCCCCCGACAGGTGGCCACTGCGGAGCGCTCGTTCCAGAAGTGGGGCATGTGGGCGGTGTTCTTCGGCCGCTTCGTGGCCCTGTTGCGGATCTTCGCCGGGCCGCTCGCCGGCGTGTTGCGCATGCCGTACTGGAAGTTCCTCATCGCCAACGTGCTCGGCGGCATCGTCTGGGCCGGCGGTACGACGGCGGTCATCTACTACCTCGGTGTGGTCGCCGAGGACTGGCTCAAGCGCTTCTCCTGGCTCGGCCTGGTGGTCGCCCTCCTCATCGGCCTGGTGTCGATGCTGGTGATGAAGCGCCGTGCGCAGCACCAGGAGCAGGGCCAGACCACCGAAGCCGACGCGGAACCGGTGGCCGCCGCACACCCGACCGCGGACGAGGCCGCCACCGACGCCGGGGCCGGTGCCGATTCTGGGGCAGGGGCAGGGGCCGACAGCTCCACGGCGACCGCCACCGGTGCCACTGCCCCCGCCCCCGCCACCGCGGGCGGGGACGACACGCCGGCCGCGGTCTCCTCCTCGTAACCCCGTGCCCCGGGCCACGACCCGGGCGCGCGCCCCGGGGGCCCCCGGCCCCCCCCCGGGGGGGGG
>NZ_JBEHZD010000741.1:0-3117 GCF_040240285.1 Streptomyces sp. HSW2009
TTTTATACCCCCCCCCCCCGCCACCCCCTTTTGGGGTCGGTCGGGTGGGGGGGTTGTGGTTTATACCACACCGCCCACCCGCCCCGCCGCCGCCAGGCCCGACCGCCCTACGCCCCCGCAGCCGCCACCAGTTGCGGCGTGAAGTCCGCGATGGAGCGCGGCTGCCTGCCGAGCACCCGCTGGACGCCGTCGCCGATGCGGGCCGCCCCGTCGCGGTGGTAGTTGCGGTAGAGGCCGGCCAGGCCGTCGATCACGTACGGGTCGACGCCGGCCGCCGCCAGACCCGCCCGCCAGGCGTCGTCCATCGGAACGTCGACGTACTCCACCGGGGTGCCGAGGGCCGTTCCGAAGTGGTCGGCGAGTTCGGCGAGGGTCAGCGGCTGCGGGCCGGTGATCTCGATGGAGCCGCCGACGGGCGTCTCCGCGACGAGTTCGGCGGCGGCGACCTCGGCGATGTCCCGCACGTCCACGTACGCGCGCGCACCCGGGCCGGCCGGGTCCGCCAGCGTGCCGCCGGCTATCGCGGGCGCGGCGGGCAGGAAGTTCTGGAAGAACCGGTCAGGTTCCAGGATCGTGAGCTCAGGTACGTCGGCCCGGCGCAGCAGCTCGACGATCTCCGTGTGCGTCCGGGTGACGTTGTCCGGCTCCGCGCCGTCGGTGGTGAAGTCGATCGCCCCGAGCTTGACGATGCGGTACACGCCGGCCTCGACCGCGGCCTGGCTGAGGGTGGTCTCTGCGGTCAACTGGTCCGCGGCGAAGGGGTGCGCGAGGAAGAGCCGGTCCACGCCGTCGAGCGCGGCCCTGACGTCGTCCTCGTGCGTGGCGTCGCCCCGCACGACCTCGCCCGCCACCTCGCCGAGCGCTCTGGCACTCGACTCGGAACGGACGAGGAAGCGCACGTCGCCGCGGCCCCGCAGGGCATCGGTCACATACCGGCCGACCGCGCCGTTGGGTGTGGTGACCAGGATGGTCATCGGTCCTCCCCAGAACCTCTGCAAGTGTGTGCCGTCTGGCCAACGTCCGCCGGACGGCCGGTATTCCACCGTGCTCCCCGCCCCATTGCGCCGTGCTTCCGCGCCCGGGACGCGCGCCGGCGGCTCGTACCGCGCCGCGGTGGGCCCGGCTCCAGGCAGCGGGAGCGCCGCGGCGGTGCGGTGGTACGGGCGGTCGCGGCAGCCGTGCGGCGAGGGAACGACACGCGCACGTACGCGTGCGTGCGCATGCGCCCACGCGTCGATGCCCCCCTCCACACGCAGCCTGAACGACCGCCCGCAGGCACCACGTTACGGATCAACTTCCGCTCCCAAACGGCCAGTTCTCGCCGAAACCAGAACCAGGTTCGTCGTGATCTAGTCCGATGACGCCATGGAAGGGTCCGTCGGCCCGCTGACACGATGGGATCTTCGCCTATGAGCCCCGGCGCACCGGCGCGACGGGGCGACACCTGGGAGGACGTCATGCAGGTTGGGCAGCCCAGCCTCACCGCTCGCGGCGCCGCCGCCTTGCGGGCCGCGCACCAAGAGCTGGACGACGGGCGGGTGTTCACCGACCCGTACGCGGTGGCGATCTTGGGCGGGGACGGGGACGACCCGGTCTTCGCGGCGGCGTTCGAGCCGACCCGCGCGGCCGTGCGGTTCGCCGTCGCCGCCCGCTCCCGCTACGCCGAGGACGCGCTCGCCGTCGCGGTGCGGGAGTCCGCGGTGCGGCAGGTCGTCGTGCTCGGTGCCGGGCTCGACACCTTCGCGTACCGCAATCCGCACGCGGCCGACGGGGTGCGGGTGTTCGAGGTCGACTATCCCGCCACGCACGAGTGGAAGCGGCAGCGGCTGTTGGCCGCCGACATCGCCGTGCCCGCGTCGCTCACCTTCGCACCGGTCGACTTCGAGGGCGCCGGGCTCGCCGACGGGCTCGCGGCGGCCGGTTTCGACGCCGGGCGGCCGGCGTTCTTCATGTGCCTCGGGGTGGTGCCGTACCTGACGGACGAGGCCCTTGCGGCCACGTTCGGCTTCATCGCCTCGTTGCCGGCCGGTTCGGAGGTCGTCTTCGACTACGGCGAGCCGGCGAGTTCCCTCCCGCCCGAGCAGCGCGCCCTGCACGAGCAGCGGGCGGAGTGGGCGGCCCGGCACGGCGAGCCCTTCCGCAGCGCCTTCGCCCCGGCCGATCTCGCCGCGCGGCTGCGCACCTGGGGCTTCGCGGAGACCGAGAACACCCCCTACGGCGCCCTGGCCGACCGGTACGGGACGACGCTGCCCGACGGTGCGCAGGACGCGGGCGCGCACGTCATGCGGGCGCGCGTGTAGCTCCGTGGGTAGCCGCGCGGTAGCCGGCTGCTGCGGGGCCGCACCGGGAGACGCCTCGGGCGCGCGTGCGCGGGCGGGGCCGGGTGTGCGGCTGTCCGTGGGTACGGGCAGGTGTACGGCCGCGCCGCGCGGCGGAGGTCCTTCGGGTACGGGGCGCCCTTCAGGCCCGGAGGCCCTTCGAGCCCGGAGGCCCTTCGGGTGGGGAGGTCCATCGGGCCCAGCAGCCGTAGCGAGCGGCGGCGCTACGTACGCGTACGCGCGCGAGGCGCGGCGCACGGCGGGGCGCGGCGGGCACCGGCGGGCGGAGCAGACGGAAGCACCGCAGGGCACGGGCACGCGAGGCAGGGCTCGGGCCCACGGAGCACGGGGTGAGTTGGCGCCGGACGGGCGCGGGAAGGGTTGGACCATGCGAACCGTTCGAACCGCTCGACCGGTGCGGCCGTTACGCCGGCTGCGGCCAGCACGGCGGGCACGGCCGGCACAGCCAGCGCCAGCGGTGCCATCCGCCCAGCCGGCGCCGTCGGCGGTACAGGGCCCACCCGTGCGGCCGGACCCATCGGTGGGACCGGCTCCGTCGGCGGTACCGACCCCACCGGTGCGTCCCGCGCGCATCACGCGCGCGAGGTGTCTCCTGCGGGCGGCGCGTGCCCTGCGCAGCACCCGCTCCGTGCGCTCCGTGCGGGCCCTCGCCACGGCGGTGGCGGCCTCCGTGCTGCTGCTCACCGCCTGCGCCGGGGGCGGCGGAATGCTGAGGGCGTACTCGTCGGGCGCATTGAGACTCGCGTGCGTCGTCCAGTTCGCCTTGAGCTGGATAGTC
>NZ_JBEHZD010000742.1:0-3115 GCF_040240285.1 Streptomyces sp. HSW2009
CCGCGGCGGGGCCGCGCGGCGCCGCCTGTGTGGGCCCCCGCGGGGGGGGCGCCGCCCCCCCCCCCCCCCCCCCCCCCCCCCCCACCTCTGTCTCAGCCCAGCGTCGTCACCGTGAGCTCGCCGTCCGCGTACTGCTTGCGGAGCACCTTCTTGTCGAACTTCCCGACGCTCGTCTTGGGCACCGCCGGGATCTGCGTCCAGCGCTCCGGCAGTTGCCAGCGCGCGACGCTCTCGCCGAGGAAGCCGCGCAGCTCCGCGTAGTCGACGCTGGCGCCCTCCTTGGGGACGACGGCGGCCAGCGGGCGCTCGCCCCACTTCTCGTCGGGCACCGCGACGACGGCCGCCTCCGCCACGTCCGGGTGGGCCATCAGTTGGTTCTCCAGCTCCACCGACGAGATCCACTCGCCGCCGGACTTGATGACGTCCTTGGCCCGGTCGGTCAGCGTCAGGTAGCCGTCCGGCGTGATGGTGCCGACGTCACCGGTGCGCAGCCAGCCGTCCGGGCTGAACTTGTCCTCCGGACGCAGCGGCTCGCCCGCGGCGCCCCCGTAGTACGCCGCCGCGATCCACGGCCCGCGCACCTCAAGTTCGCCGGCCGACTGCCCGTCCCACGGCTGGAAGGTGCCGTCCGCGCCGGCGAGCCTGGCCTCGACGGAGGCGGGGAAGCGGCCCTGCGTCAGCCGGTACGCCCAGGTCTCCTCGTCGGAGAGGCCGTGCGGCGGGTGCGAGATGCAGCCCAGCGGCGACGTCTCGGTCATCCCCCACGCGTGCACCACCCGCACCCCGTGCCGCTCCTCGTACTCCCGCATCAGCGACGGCGGGCAGGCGCTGCCGCCGATGATGACGCTGCGCAGCGACGCCACCTCGCGCGGCCTCGCGTCCAGTTCGGCCAGCAGCCCCTGCCAGATGGTGGGCACGGCCGCGGCCAGCGTCGGCCGCTCGTTCGCGATCATCTCGGCCAGCGGCGCCGGCTGGAGGAAACGGTCCGGCATCAGCAGCCTGGTGCCCGCGAGGAACGCGGCGTGCGGCAGCCCCCAGGCATTCACGTGGAACATCGGCACCACGGGCAACATGGTGTCCGCCACCGTCATCCCGAACGCCTCGGCGTTGTTGACCTGCATGGCGTGCAGGTAGAGGGAGCGGTGGCTGTACGCGACGCCCTTGGGGTCGCCGGTGGTGCCCGAGGTGTAACAGAGCACGCCGGCCTCGCGCTCGTCCACCTCGGGCCAGTCGTAGTCGGTGGGGCGGCCGGCCAGCAGTTCCTCGTAGTCGTGCACCTGCGGCCCGGCGTCCACGAGCAGCGACCGGTCGCCCGGGCCCGCCACCACCACGTGCTCGACCGACGGCAACTGCGGCAGCAGCGGGGCGAGCAGCGGCAGCAGCGAACCGTTGACCAGCACGACCCGGTCGGCGGCGTGATTGACGATCCAGGTGAGCTGGTCGACGGGGAGCCGCAAGTTGAGGGTGTGCAGCACGGCGCCCATGGACGGCACGGCGAGGTACGCCTCAAGATGGAAGGAGTTGTTCCACATGAGGGTCGCGATCCGTTGGTCGCCGTCCACCCCGAGCTCGTCCCGCAGTGCGTGCGCGAGCTGCGCCGCCCGCGCCCCGACCGCGGCGAACGTACGTCGCTCCGGTTCGCCGTCCCCGGTCCAGGTCACGACCTGCGAGTTGCCGTGCACCGTCGAACCGTGCCGCAGGATGCGACTGACGGTCAGCGGTACGTCCTGCATCGTGCTCTGCACCGGGGCCTCCCGAAAGGGTGTTACGCGCGGGTAAGGGATGCGCCGAATATCGCAGCCGACCGCCCGGCATGTCACTAGTTCCCGCGGGCCGGCCACGTCCTGGCCAGGATCATCCCTCCCGCCCCCACCCGCCGCACCGCACGGGCCACGTTCGCGCCCGCGCGGGAGGGCGCGGGGTGGCATCGGCGTACGGGCATCCGCGTACGGGCCGGGGCACGGGGAGCCGTGGGGTGCGGACCGCGGCGTGCGGCGGGGAGGCACGGCACACCGCGGCGTACGGGGCGGGACCCACGCGGGTCGGTGGTGCTACGCGGCCCGGCTCAGCTCGGGGTCCTCGCGGAGCTTGCCGAGGGCGCGCGAGACGGCGCTCTTGACGGTGCCGATGGAGACGCCGAGCACCTCGGCGGTCTGCGCCTCGCTCAGGTCCTCGTAGTACCGCAGGACGACCATGGCGCGCTGCCGGTCCGGAAGCCGCACCACCGCGCGCCACATCGCGTCCCGCAGCACCTGCTGCTCGGCGGGGTCGGGCGCCGGCACCGGGTCGGGCTCGGGCAGCTCCTCGCAGCTGAACTCGTCGACCTTGCGCTTGCGCCACTGCGAGGTGCGCGTGTTGACCAGCGCCCGGCGGACGTAACCGTCCAGCGCCCGGTGGTCCTCGATCCGCTCCCACGCCAGATACGTCTTGGTGAGCGCCGTCTGAAGCAGGTCTTCCGCGTCGCTGGGGTTCGCGGTCAGGGAGCGGGCCGTACGCAGCAGCACCGGCCCGCGCTCCCGTACGTAGGAGGTGAACGACGGGAACCCGGCAGTGCTAGCAGTGGATGCGCTGTTGCACACAGGCGTGGTCATGGGCTCAACGCTAGGAGCGCGCGGTGCCCTGCGGATCGGCCGTAGGTGCCGAAGCGAGGTCCGCCTCTGGTTGTACGGGTGGTGCTGGCACCACCTCCTTCGGGCGGAGGGCGCGCGGGGTCTTTCAGGGTTGCGCACCGGGGCCTAGCGCGGCAGGGGCCTCGGGGAGAGCGCGACACGCCGGCCGCTGAGACCCTTTCGACCCCGAATCATCCCTGAGTACGAGGGGGGACCCACGGCCCATCGCGGCCCACCGTGATCCGCCGCGATCGGCCGCGATCCGCCGCGATCTCTGCGTGCGGCGGCCGGGGTGTGCGCCGGGGACGGCCGGGGTGTGCCCCGGCGGGGCCGGTGCGCTCCCTGCGGAGGCGGCGTGCTCCCCCGCGGGGCGGCATCGGAGCGTACCGGTGCTGGTGCGGGACCGTACCCGGTGCCGGGGGGGGCCCGCCCCCCGGGGGGGGGGGGGGGGGCGGGGCGCCCCGGCGGCGGGGGCGGGGGGGGGGGGGGGGGGGGGGGGGGGGGGG
>NZ_JBEHZD010000743.1:0-3112 GCF_040240285.1 Streptomyces sp. HSW2009
CCCCCCCCCCGATTTTTTAAATGACCCGCCGCCCACCGAGATCTACACATGGAGTAGCGTCGGCCCGGTCACATTTGAATATCCGACACCCCAGCGACTGACGAACGGGGTGACCAGCCGGCGGTAGGTGCCGGCGTCCCCGGGGCCGAGGGTCATGGCGGTCTCGCCGAGCGAGCGGGCGAGCACCGCGGCCGTGCCGTCCGGGAACGGGTGGGCCATCGGCAGTGCGGCGTGCAGCCAGCGCAGCCCGTACCGCTCCAGCGGCATCGCGTTGAAGGCGGGCGAGCCGGCGCCGAGTGGATGGGCCGCCGAGCACGGGTCGTGCCGGAAGCCGGGCAGCGTCAGCTCTTCGGTGCGGGCGCCGCCGCCCGGCCGCTCGCGCGCCTCGAACACCTCGACCGTGTGGCCGCGGCGGGCCAGCTCCACGGCGGCGGTCAGGCCGTTGGGACCGGCCCCCACCACCACCGCGTCGAGCATGGACGGCACATCGGCCTCCTCGCCTGTGAGGTCGCCACTGCGGCTGGCTGGGCGTGCGCTGGGTTCGTCTCGGCTGACCTAGCCGACGGCGGTCAGCAGGCTCAGGATATGCGCTGCCGTCGCCTCGTCACGCGCCGCGGTGAACGGCAGGACGTTGCCACCTGCGAGGCGGAACGGTTCGCCAGCGACGGTGCCCGACGTGCCGCCCGCCTCTGCGACCAGGAGCAGCCCGGCCGCGTGGTCCCAGGGGTTCTCCCAGGAGAAGGCGACGGCGTCCAGCAGACCGCGGGCCACGTTCAGGTACTCCAGGCCGGCGGAGCCGCACGGGCGCGGCGCCACGCCGTCGGTCAGCAGCCCGGACAGGGCGCGCTTCTCCACGTCGGTGGTGAAGTCGTAGTGCGAGATGGCCACCTCGATGACCTGGTCGGCCGGGCGCGGGCCGGGGCGCAGCGACTGGCCGTCGAGGGTGGCGCCGCCGCCCCTGCGGGCCACCGCCATCAGGTCGAGCGCGGGCGCGAACGTCCAGGAGGCGAGGAGTTCGCCGCGGTGCGCGAGGGCGACCAGGGTGGCGAAGCCGGGGTCGCCGTGGACGAACTGCCGGGTGCCGTCCACCGGGTCCACGATCCACACCGGCGCGTCACCCGTCAGTGCGCCGAGGATGCCGGCGTCGGCGTGCACCGCCTCCTCGCCGACCACCACGGAGCCGGGCAGCAGCTCCGTCAGGACGGCGGTGAGCTGCTCCTCGGCGAGCCGGTCGGCGACCGTGACGAGGTCGTGCGGGCCGTTCTTCTGCACGATCTCGTGCTGCGCGAGCTGCCGGAACCGCGGCATGATCTCCGTGGCAGCCGCCTTGCGCACGGCCTCGTCCACTGCGGCTTCGAGCCGCGCCCATTCCCCCGGGTCCATTGCTTCGATCATGCGTCCATCGAACCACGAAGCCTCACCCGAACGGCGTCGCATGCCTGGACAGAGGGTGAACTCCGGGCAAACCAGACCATGGGGGAAGCGCGCGGGCAGCGGCTCAGCGGCCGACCGCGTACCCCTGGGCGCCGCGCGGGTTGGCCGCGGCCGACAGCAGCCCGCTCGCCGGGTCCCGGGCGACGGCGCCGAGCCGCCCCTCCGACCAGGGGCCGCCGAGGGTGAGCCGGTGCCCCCTGCGGCGCAGCCCGTCGATCACCTCGGGCCCGAACCGCTCCTCGACGGTCACGCCGCCCGGCTCCATGGTGCGCGGGAAGAAGGAGCCGGGGAAGCCGTCCTGGTGCCAGTTGGGGGCGTCGATGGCGCCCTGGAGGTCGAGGGCTCCGCGCACCGTCGGGCGCAGGGCCGCGGCGAGGAAGAAGTGCAGTTGCCACTGGTCCTGCTGGGCGCCGCCGGGGGTGCCGAAGGCGAGGACCGGCTCGCCGGCGCGCAGCGCCAGCGAGGGCGAGAGGGTGGTACGGGGGCGGCGGCCCGGGGTGAGCGTGTTCGGCAGGTCGGGGTCGAGCCACGTCATCTGGAGCCTGGTGCCGAGCGGGAAGCCGAGTTCGGGCACGACGGGGCTGGACTGGAGCCAGCCGCCGCTGGGCGTCGCGGAGATCATGTTGCCCCAGCGGTCCACGACGGCCAGATGACAGGTGTCGCCGCGGGTGCCGCCGTCGACGGCCACGGTCGGCTCGCCGACGCCGGCCGCCGCGCTGGTGAGCGGCCCGGCCGCGGGCCGGCTGCCACGGGCGACGGCGCGGGCGTGCGCGGCCAACTGCGGGGTGCGGCCCGCGGGGTGGCCGGGGCGCAGTTCGTACGAGGCGGTGGGGGCGATCAGCGCGCGCCTGGCCGTGTTGTAGTCGGCGTCCAACAGGTCGGCCAGCGGCACCGTGCCGGGCCCGTGCGCGTCCCCGTACCAGGCCTCCCGGTCCGCGAAGGCGAGCTTGCTGCCCTCGATGAGGGTGTGTACGTAGTCCGGGGTGCCGTGGTCGGCGGGCGTCAGGTCCGGCGGCAGCAGGGCCAGTTGCTGGAGCAGGGCGGGGCCCTGGGACCAGGGGCCGGGCTTGCAGACGGTCCAGCCCTGCCAGTCGTGCCGGGCCGGTTCCTCGTAGCTGGCCTCGTAGCCGGCGAGGTCGTCGCCGGTGAGCGGGCCCGCGTGGCGCTCGCCCGAGGTGTCGAGCGCCGGGCGGGCGGCGGAGGCGACCAGCGCTTCGGCGATGAAGCCGGTGCGCCAGACGCGGCGGGCGGCGTCGATGCGGGCCTCGCGGTCGCCGCCTGCTGCGTCGGCCTCGGCCAGCAGCCGCCGCCAGGTGGCGGCCAGCGGCCGGTTGGTGAAGCGGGTGCCGGGGGCCGGGGCCCGGCCGCCGGGCAGGTAGACCTCGGCCGACGTCGTCCACTCGCTCTCGAACAGGGCCCGCACCCGCTCCACGGTCTCGGTCAGCCGCTCCACCGGCGGGTGGCCGTGCTCCGCGTAGCCGATGGCGTAGCGCAACACCTCGGCCAGCGGCTTGGTGCCGTGGTCGCGCAGCAGCAGGAGCCAGGCGTCGAAGGCGCCGGGCACCGCGGCGGCCAGCGGGCCGGTGCCGGGTACGAGGTCGAGACCGAGGGCGCGGTAGCCGGCGGCGCTCGCCCCGGCCCGCCGCCGACCCCGGCCCCCCCCCCCCCCCCCCCCACC
>NZ_JBEHZD010000744.1:0-3111 GCF_040240285.1 Streptomyces sp. HSW2009
GGGCGGGGACGGCCCCGGCGGGGGGGGGGGGGGCCCGGGGGGTCCGCGCCGGGGCCGACGTGGGGGCGTCGGCCGTGGCCCGGGGGCGGGGGGCCGCCGTGCCGGGCGGCGTACGGGCAGTGGTGCGAGCCGTCGTACGAGGCGGTGCGGTACGGGCAGTGGGGTTGGGCTCGGCCGAGGCGCCGGCGCGCGTGCCGGAACCGGCGGTGGGGGCGGCGGCAGGTGTGGCCGAACCCCGGCCGGCGGGGGTGGTCGTGGTGGGCGCGGGCTTGGTCGGCGCGGGACCGGTGCGCCGGCCGGACCTGCCGCCCACCGGGCCCGTACCACCGGCGCCGCCACCGGTGCGGAGTCGGCGCCCCGCGGGGCCGCCGGTCTCCGTGCGGTCCTTGCGGGAGAGCACGATCGCGCCGACGAGGGCCGCGAGCAGCAGTACGGAGAGCGCTTCGAACGGCAGCACCCAGTGTCGGAAGAGGAACTCGCCGGTGACCCGGGTCGAGCCGGGCCCGCCCTCGGGCAGGGCCGCGTCCAGGTCGCTCCAGGTGGCGCGGAAGGCGTCCACGACCACCCACACCAGGGTGGCCGCGGCGGCGACCGCGACAGCGAGGGCAACCCACCGGTTGCCGGAGTCCGCGTCCGGCGACCGGCCGATGGGCGCCCTGGTCAGCATCAGTCCGAAGAGCAGGAGGACGATCACCGATCCGACGTAGATCAGCACCTGCACCCAGGCGATGAACTCCGCCGTGAGCAGGAGGTATTCGACGGCGAGGCCGCCGAGCGCCACCACCAGCCACAGGGCCGCGTGGACCAGTTGTTTGGTGGTGACGGTGATGACGGCCGCGCCGAGCGTCGCGATGCCGACGAGGAGGACGGCGACTTCCACGCCCGTGGGCGAGAGGAAGCCGTGGCCCGCGGCGAGGGCCTGGCCCGCAGCGAGGGTCATGACGGCGCTCCTTCACCCGCGGCGCCCGAGGCACCCGAAGCGCCCGTTGTACCTGTCGCGCCCGAGGCTTCCGGTGCTTCCGCCGCGTGCTGGGCCAGCAGTTTGTCGGCGGTCTTGCGGGCGGCGGCGACCTCCTTGGGTTCCTCCGCGCCCGGGTCGAGCGCCGGCGGCGCGGGCACGGTCCACATCCACTCGCGGAGCTTGTCCCGCTCGTGGGTCAGCTCGTGGATGTCGGTCTCCGCGTACTCGAACTCCGGGGACCAGAACAACGCGTCGAAAGGGCACACCTCAATGCAGATACCGCAGTACATGCAGAGCGAGAAGTCGATGGCGAAGCGGTCGAGCACGTTCTGACTGCGCTCCCGGCCGCCCGGGGCGGCCGGCGGCACCGTCTCCTTGTGGGAGTCGATGTAGATGCACCAGTCGGGGCACTCGCGCGCGCAGAGCATGCAGACCGTGCAGTTCTCCTCGAACAGGCCGATCACACCGCGGCTGCGCGGCGGCAGTTCGGGCAGCACGTCGGGGTACTGCGCGGTCTGCGTCTTGCGCGTCATGGTGCGCAGCGTCACGGCCAGCCCCTTGGCCAGGCCGGAGCCGGGCCAACCGGACTTCTTCTGCGGCGGGTTGTCCAGTGCCATCAGGAGATCACCACCTTCACGACGCCGGTGAGGGCGATCTGGGCCAGCGCGAGCGGGATGAGTACGGTCCAGGCGAGCCGCTGTACCTGGTCCTCGCGCAGCCGGGGGTAGGTCACCCGGAGCCAGATCACCACGAAGGCCAGGGCGAGCGTCTTCACCAGCGTCCACAGCCAGCCGAGCTGGTCGGCGAACGGCCCGTGCCAGCCGCCGAGGAACAGTACGGACGTGAGGGCGGAGAGCACGACGATGCCCGCGTACTCGGCGAGCAGGAACAGCGCGAAGCGCAGCCCGGTGTACTCGGTGTACGCGCCGAAGATGATCTCGGAGTCGGCCACCGGGGCGTCGAAGGGCGGCCGTTGCAGCTCGGCGAGGCCGGCGGTGAAGAACACCAGGCCGCCCACGATCTGCCAGGGCACCCACCACCACTCGAAGGCGTCGAGCATGCCGGGCAGCGAGACCGTGCCGGCGGCCATCGCGACCGAGGCCGCGGCGAGCAGCATGGGCAGTTCGTACGCCATGAGCTGGGCGGCCGTGCGCAAGCCGCCGAGCAGGGAGAACTTGTTGGCGGACGCCCAGCCGGCCATCAGCGAGCCGAGCACGCCGACGCCCATCACGGCGAGGACGAAGAAGATGCCCGCGTCGATGACCTGGCCGACGGCGTTGTCGGGGCCGACGGGGATGGCGATGAGCACCAGCAGGTACGGCAGCAGCGAGACCGCGGGCGCGAGGTGGAAGACCCGGCGGTCGGCGCCGGTCGGAACGACGTCTTCCTTCTGCGCGAACTTCACGCCGTCCGCGACGAGCTGGGCCCAGCCGTGGAAGCCACCGGCGTACATGGGGCCGAGACGGCCCTGCATGTGGGCCATCACCTTGTGCTCGGTCTGGCCGACGACCAGCGGGAGCACCAGGAAGACCACGAACACGGCGATCAGCCGCAGCGCGAGATCGAGGGTGTCGTTCACGCGTCCCCTCCCTCCCCACGCCCGGCCCCGCCATCGGCCTCCGGCTCAGCCGCGGTGCCCGCCTCAGCCTTGGCCTCGGCGTCCGTCTTGGCGTCAGCGTCCGGCTTGGGCTTGGCCGCAGCTTCTGGTTCGGGCTTGGGCTTGGGCTCGGCCGGAGCTTCCGGCCCGGTCTCCGCCTCGGGCTCCGTCGCGGTCGTTTCCCGCGCTCGTCCCTGTTCCTGCGTACGCGGCGTGCTGGTCGGCTCCGGCTCAGCCTGCGGCCCAGCAGCCGTACGCGGCGTCGCGGGCGGCTCCGGCTGCTCAGCCGTACGCCGTGGCTCGGCCGATGCCGAGCCCTCAGCCGGGCGCCCCGCCTCAGCCATAGGCCGTGTCTCGGCCCCTGCCCCCGGCTTGGCCCCGGCTTCCGGTCCCGCCGCGGCGGGCGCAGGTGTCGTCGGTGGTTGGTCCGTCGCCGGGTGGGGGTCGTGCCACGGGGCGTCAGGGGTGCGGCGGGCGGATCGGGAGGCGGCGGCAGCCGCACTCCCGGTCGTGTCCCCGGCCGGGCCCCCCGGGTAGGGCCCCGCCCGGGGGG
>NZ_JBEHZD010000745.1:0-3109 GCF_040240285.1 Streptomyces sp. HSW2009
ACGTCGTTCGGGCGGCCGCGTCAGAGGTGAAAAAGAGCCAGGCCCCGCCGCCGGGGCCCACCACGGGGCGCGGGGCACCGCTGGCTGCGGCGCCCCCGTCCCTCGCACCGGCGCCGCGTCCGGCAGCCCGGTCAGCCCAGCCGCATGTGGTGCAGCAGCAACAGCGCCGCCGCCATGTTGGCGGCCGGCACCTCACCCCTGGCCACGATGTCGGGGACGACCTTCAGCGGCACCCACTCGATGCGGTCCGACTCGAAGGCGTCCTCGGGCGGGCCCACGTGGACGGCGTCCTCGGCCCAGTAGATGTGGTGCCTGGCGTCCGTCAGGCCGTTGGACGGTTCGACGGAGAGCAGGTGCCGCAGCGGGCCGGGGCGCCAGCCGGTCTCCTCCTCCAACTCGCGGGCCGCCGCGTCCGCCACGCGCTCGCCGTCCTCGACGACCCCGGCGGGCAGCTCCCAGCCCCAGGTGTCGGTGATGAACCGGTGCCGCCACAGCAGCAGCACCTCATTGGCCTCGTTGACCACGGTGGCCACGGCGACCGGCCGCAGCCGGATCAGATAGTGGTCGAGGTGGTGCCCGTCGGGGAGTTCGACGTCGGCCAGATTGACGCGGAACCAACGGTTCTCGTAGACCGTCTGCTCCTTGAGGTTCTTCCAAAGCACGGTGAGCCACCTTCCGCCGTAGAGAGCAGCGACTCGGCGGGAGCAGCCCCACCGTGCCTCACAGCGGAACGCGCAGTGCCCCGTCGATCAGTTCGGCCGCCTCGGACGTCGCGGCGCATCCGCTCTCGACGAGATGCTCGCGCACCGCGCGGAGCCGGTCCCGTAAGCGCTGCGATTCCATTCCGCGTGCCCGCTGTGCCATCTCGACCGCGGTCGCCCCCGCCCGGTCCGCGTCACCCTGGCGCAACGCGATGTGCGTGAGCATCGCCAGTCGGTGGACCCGGCCCCGGTCGTGCGCTGGGGTGTCCACCGCGGCCGTGGCGTGTTCGCGGGCTGCGTCCAGGTCGCCGAGGTTCAACAGCGCCTCGGCGACCTGCACGTTCACCAAGCCCGGCTGCACGTAGCCGGTCTCGTCGGGCTCCTGCCCCGGGCGGATGCGCTCAGCCGCGCTCTCCGCCCGCCGGATGCAGGACAGCGCCCCTGCGCCGTCGCCGAGCCGGGCGTACGCCTTGGCCTGCATGGCGTACAGATCGGCGGCGAGGGCCGGGGTGATGCGGGGGCCGGCGGCGCGCAGCGCGGATTCGGCGAACGCCACCGCCTGCCGGTACTCGCGCATGAACAGCGACTGGTTGACCAAGAGGGCGATGACGTAGGCGCCGAGGCCGCGGTCACCGCTGGCCTTGGCGAGCCGCAGCGCCTGGTGGAAGTAGCGCTGGGCGAGGCCGTGCGCGTCCGAGTCGTACGCGCAGATCCCGGCGACGGCGACCAGGCCGCCGGTGGCCCGGTGCAGATGGCGGCCGGTCGCGTCCGGATAGCTGCCGCGCAACAGCGGCGCCGCCTCGGAGATGAGGAACCCGACGACCCGGGCCCTGGTCGCCACCCCGCCGGCCTTGCGGTACATCTGCTCGTAGTGGGTACGGGCCGAGCGCAGCATGGCGATGTCGGACATGGAGACCCGGGTCAGCCCGGTGCGCGAGACGTCCGAGTCCTCGGGCGGGTTCTCCCACTCCCAGACCGGGATGACGGCCGGGGTGCCGGTGACGGCGGGGGCGCTGACGATGTGCGGGCGCTGCTGTTCGTCCGAGCGCCACAGGGCGGTGGCGCGCTCGACGAAGCCGGACAGCGGGGTGGCCACGCCGCGGGTGCTGCCGGGGGTGCCGAGGCCGATGGCGTCCAGGGTGAGCGCGCGGTGCAGTCGCTCGCCGAGCACTTCGCAGATCAGGTCGGGCACCTGCCCGCGGGGCCGCTGCCCCTTCAACCAGCGGGCGACGGCGGTGTGTTCGTACCGCAGCTCCATGCCGCGGGCCCGACCCGCCTCGTTGACGTGTGCCGCCAGTGCCGCGTGCGAGATTCCCGCCTCGTCCAGCACGGCATCGAGCAGTGTGTTGGGCTCCATGCTGCGCTCCCCATGCCTCCCGGTGCCCCCGGTGCTCTCAGCGTAAGGGGAGGGCGCGCACACGGGGTGTGAAGTGGCCACGCGGGCTGCCGAAGCCCGGTGGACGGCGCCCGCGCCGGGCCGTTCGTACGGCGATGAACTGCGGGTACGGCAATCCGAGGGGCGGTGTCCGGTGGGGGCTTGGGGCTCAACGGGGCTGCTGACGGGGTGAGTTCGGCCGGCGGTACGGGTCCCGGTTGGCTGGTGGCGCAGGCCCCGGGTCGGGCCGGCGGCGAGAGCCGGACGGCCGTACGTGTCGGGCCGGCGCAGCCGTACTGACGCATCGTCAAGACGGGGGGGGCGCCGGCCCCCGGGTCAGGAGAGCTGGGCGTCGCCCGCCGGGACCGTCACCGGCGCCTGGGCCGGCACCCGGCTGCGGTCGTTGCGGAGGACGACCAGCGCCGCGTCGTCGGTGAGCCGCCCGCCGGTGTGCTGCAACAGCGCGTCGTGCACCTGGTCGACGACGGACTGCGGGTGCACCGGGCCGCCGCGGGCCGCCCACGCCAGGGCGCAGGTGAGCGGGAAGAAGAGGCCGTCGGCGTCCCGCGCGTCCGGCGCCCCGTCCGTGTACAGGACCAGCGCCTCACCGGGCAGCAGCAGCGTGCAGCGGATCGGCGTCGGCCGCTGCGGCAGTGGGAACGCGCCGAGCGGCGGCATCGGCTCGTCGGGCGCGAGTTGGGTGACCTGCGGCAGTGCCGACCGGTGGGCCAGCGTGCGCCGCCCGGCCCGGCGCGGGCCGACCGGGCGGCCGTGCCCCTGGCCCACCAGCAGGATCGGCCAGGGGTGCCCGCAGTTCAGGGCCATCACCTCGCCGGACGGCAGCACTTCGAGGAGCAGCAGGGTGACGAAGTCCTCGGCGGTGGACTGCGCCGCGTCCGCGCCGGCCGAATCCGCCGCGCCCTCCCCGGCGGGGGGGCCGCCCGGCGGGCCCCCCGCCCGGGGGGGGGGGGGGGGGGGGGGGGGCGGGGGGGGGGGGGGGGGGGGGGGGGGGGGCCGGGGGGGGGGGGGGGGG
>NZ_JBEHZD010000746.1:0-3109 GCF_040240285.1 Streptomyces sp. HSW2009
GGCGCCCCCCGCGCGCGCCCCGGGGGGGGCGGGGCGGGGGGGCGGGGGGGGGGGCGCCCCCCCCCCCCCCCCACTGCGGGTGTTCCTGGGCCTGGCACCGGGTGTCGGTGGGCCGTCCCGGTGGCTCGGCGACCCAGCCGGTCGGTGGCTGCGGCTCGGCGGCTCAGCCCTGCTGGAAGAGCTCGGCCGGGAGGGGCTTCAGAAGGCGGTAGAGGTCATCCGTGATGGGGCGGTCCCAGCTTGCGATGGTGACCAGCACGCCGTCGCTGCGGTCGAACTGCACACAGGAGATCCGGCCCTCGGAGAGCTTGATGCGCCGCACGATGAGCAGGTTGTCCTCGTGCATCACCGGGCTGTCCTCGGACTCCAGGACCGTGACCGGCTCGTCGTTGCCCAGCGCTTCGAGGAGCTGCGTGACCTCGAAGGGAACGCCGTCGCCCACCTCGCGCACGGGCGAACCGGCAGGCAGGTTGCCGATGATCATCGCCGGCCCGCGCCCCCCGAACAGGTCGTACCGCAGGAACACACCCTGGCAGCTACCGTCCGGTGCCGGCAGCAGACCGGCCCCCAGGTCACCGGGCCAGTCCCCCGGGTCCATGGCGAGGACATCGAAGTCCGGACCTGTCGGCGTGGCGGCGCTGCGGCGGCGGAGAAACGACATGCGGACATGGTACGTGCCCGGGCACGCGCTGCGCGGCGCGCGGTGGCCACTCGTCCCACCCTGCGGCCACGTCCGTCGGACCCACCCCTGGAGCAGGCATGTCGATCACTTCACGGACACCTCGGCGTCACCTTGCCGGGTCGTGGCGGGGGTGACACGAAGCCCTGTCGATCGTGGCGATCACGGGCAACGACCGCGCGGTCGATCATCGGGGGCGATCCCGTACGGACAGCCGGGGCGGCGCCCCCGCGCGCGGGGATACGGGTTCGGGGCTCGGTACGGGCCAAGCGGCTCGCACTGTTCCGCAGCGGACACGCGGTGCTGGAAGCCGCGCGGTGCCGGGTGCGGGAGCCCCCCCCGCCCGGGGGGGGGGGGGGGGGGGGGGGGGGGGGGGGGGGGCCCGGGCGGGCCGGGGGGGGGGGGGGGGGGGGGGGCCGGGGGGGGGGGGGGGGGCGCCGGGGGGGGGCCGCCCGGGCCGCGGGGGGGGGGGGGGGGGGGGGGGGTGGCCGGGGCGCCCTGGGCCGGCCAGGTGGGTCCGGGGCGGCCGGTCGCCGGTGGGCCGGCGGTGCAACGGTGCGGTCAGGTGAGGTCGAACTCGCCGTCCCGGGCACCGAGTACGAACGCGCGCCACTCGGCCGGCGTGAAGATCAGCGCGGGCCCTTCCGGGTGGCGGCCGTCGCGCATCGCGATGTACCCCTCCACGAAGGCGATCTGGACGTCACCCGTCCCCTGGCTGCTCGACTGCCAATGCGCGTCGCTCAGGTCGAGTTGCGGCTTCTTGCCGCCCGCCAGTGCCTGTTCGGTGGTGCTGTCGGCCACGTGCGTGCTCCTCCCGGTTCGTCGTCCGGAGTCAGACTATCCATCGGCCCGGGACCCCAACAGGCCGCTGCGGAAGATGCCGCGACAGGGCGGACGGAGTAGCCACGCACTCCCGGGGACCGGGCGCTGGGGTCACCTGCCCGGCGCCGCCACCGGCGCGCAGACCGAGCGCAGGCCGCGGACGAGGGCCACCGCGTGCAGCCCGTCCAGGTCGTGCGTGTGGTGCGCGCGGGCGGCGGCGAGCAGGGTCACGGGGCACAGTGCGGTGTTGCGGAGGGGCTCCGCGTCGGCGACGGCGCGTACCAGACCGCTGTTGACGCGGTTGATCTCCGCGCGGACCTCGGTCAGGTCCGGGCGGTCGGCCGGGGCCAGCCAGGGCGCGGCCCGCCACCTGCGGTGGAGCGTGCGCTGGACGAGCTTGTTCGCCTCGATCTGGTCCCGGAACACGGCCCGGGTGACCTGCGGGTCGCCGCCCACCGCGGCGGCCTCCCGGGCCACGGCGTCCAGCACCTCGCGCTCCCGCGCGGGGTCGTCGATCGGACTGTCGGTACCCCACTTCGCGGCGGCCACCAGATCGGCGGTCAGCAGCCGTCGGGCAGCGAGATCGGCCAGGTCGGCCAGCGGGGGCTGGTCCCGTACGCCGGCGGTGGGCGGCTGCGGGGACGCGGCGCCGGGCCGGTGCGGAGCGTCCGCCGGCGCGGCCACGGCGGGCGTGGCACCGAGTGCGAACGCGGCGCAGACGCCGACGAGCAGGGCACGGACGGGGCGCGATGGGTGCACGGGAACCTCTCACACGGGGCACGGGCCGACGCCCCACCCACTGCTCGGTTGTCGGGGGCGAGCATACGGTGGGTGACGCTGCGTCAGTTTCGATGTTGGGTTCCGACTCCGCCTCCGCCCGGTCCCGATCCGTTCTGACTGATGAGCCAATTGCCTTACTCATCAAGGGAGTTCGGCCGGTCACGGTCACAAGCTTGGGATGGCGCGGGAAGCGGGCCGGACTCCCGCGTCAAGCCGCCCCGTCTCTCGTCCCGTATCAGTTCTCGCGCGGAGCGTTCACCCGGTGCAGGGCGGCGGCCTGGCGGTAGACGGCCACCGCCTCGTCGTGGCGGCCGAGGCGTTCCAGGCACTGGGCCTCGTCGTTGCGGCTGGCGAGGGTGTCGGGGTGGTCGTCGCCGAGTACGCAGGCCCGCAGGGCGGCCACCTGTTGGTAGACCGTCAGCGCGGCTTGCCAGCGGTCGAGCCAGCCCAGGCAGACGGCCACCTCGCGGCGGCTGACGAGGGTGTCGGGGTGGTCCTGGCCGAGCACCCGTTCCCGGACGGCCGCCACGTCGCGGGCCTCGGCCAGTGCCTCTTCCCAGCGGCCGAGCCGGCCGAGGTTGACGCCCAGGCCGTGGCGGGCGCGCAGGGTCTCCGGGTCGGCCGCGCCGTGCACCCGGGCCCGGTCGGCCGCCAGCTCCCGGTAGAGCCCGAGCGCTTCCTCGCTCCGGCCGAGGCGGCCGAGGCTGATGCCCACCTCGTAGCGGGCGGCGAGGGTGTCCGGGTGGTCGGCGCCCAGCGCCCCGCCCCCCGCAGGGGGGACCACGCCGGACGGGGCCGGGGCCTCCGTGGTGAGGGCGCGGTGGGGGG
>NZ_JBEHZD010000747.1:0-3103 GCF_040240285.1 Streptomyces sp. HSW2009
CGGTCCGGCCACCCGGGGCGACTGAAGCCCCGCTCAGCCGACCACCGACGGTGTCGCGTACGCAGCGGGGGCCCCCCCCCGGGGGGGGGGGGGGGGGGCGCCGTCCCGGTGCGCCCGCGGGCCCACCGGGATGCGGCCCGGTCAGCCGATGGTGACCGGGACCCGGACCACCGCGTCGAACAGGTAGCCCTGGGTGTTGTGCGGGGTGCGCGCGGGCTGGGTGGTGCCGGCCGCGTCGGTGGCCCGTGCCAGGAGTTCGGTCGACCCGCCGCGGCCCGGCTGCCAGGGGACCGACCAGCGCACCCAACTCCCGCGCCGCGCCGGGTCTTTCAGGTGGGCCGGGCGCCAGTGCGCTCCCCCGTCGGTGCTCACCTCGACCCGCACCACCGGCGCCCGCCCGGACCAGGAGCGGCCGGTGAGGTGCTGGTGGCGGCGGGGCGCGAAGGTGGCCCCGGGGTCCAGGTCGAACGCGGACTTGATGGTCTGCCGGGTGAGCGGGGCGCTGCCCTCCGGCGGCTGGCCCGGCCCGAACAGCCGGTAGTAGTCGGTGTTCCAGGGCGAGTGCAGCGGCCGGTCGCCGACCTCGATGTCGCCGAGCCACTTGATGGAGGCGATCCCTATCCAGGACGGCACGACCAGCCGGGCCGGGAAGCCGTGGTCGGGCGGGAGCGGCGCACCGTTCATCTCGTACGCCACGATCACGTCGTCCAGCGCCTTGGCCACCGGCAGCGGGCGGCGCACCCGGCCGAGGTTGACCCCGGCGGTCACGTACTCGCCGTCCAGGCCGCGCGGCAGGACGTCGACGGCGTGGCTGCCGATGCCGGCCCGGCGCAGCACGTCGGCCAGCCGGGCGCCGCGCCAGCGGGCGACGCCGATGGCGCCGAGCGTCCAGGCGGTGCCGGCGACGGTCTCGCCCTGTTGGGAGGTGAAGTAGCTGCGCCCGTTGCCCGCGCACTCGATGGCCACATCGCGGCTGACCGCGGGCAGCGCGCGCAGGTCGGCCAGGGTGAAGCGGACGGGCCCGCCCCGTAGGCCGCTGCCCCAGACGGTCAGGCCCCAGGTGTCCGGGTCGATGCGCGGGGTGCTGG
The DNA here is from genome assembly GCF_040240285.1 of Streptomyces sp. HSW2009. Classification (NCBI taxonomy): domain Bacteria; kingdom Bacillati; phylum Actinomycetota; class Actinomycetes; order Kitasatosporales; family Streptomycetaceae; genus Streptomyces; species Streptomyces sp. HSW2009. Next base: position 1,089 of record NZ_JBEHZD010000747.1, read on the forward strand.
TGTGGTTGCGGACGAAGAAGCGGTCGGTCGGGGTGTGGAAGCCGGTGTCGCGGAAGGCGGAGAGCCGGGTCTCGGCGTTGGTGCCGCGGAGGGTGAACAGTTCGGGCGGCAGGGGTTTGACGATGCCGCTGGTCGGATCGGCAGGTATTTCGGCCGACGCGGCGGCCGAGGCCCGGGCGGGCGGGACGGCGAGCGGGGCAGTGGCCACCGGAGCGGCGGCCAGCAGCTTGAGCAGGGAACGACGGGCAGGAGTCATCGCGGAACACCTCGGGAAAGGGCGCGGGAGAGCGCAGGGGCCAAGGGGGATCACCGGGGCGCGCGAGCGGCGCGGCGGCGCGGGGCAGGCGTCAGCGACAACAACAACAGGGGCGCGGCACAGAGCGCGCGGTGTCAGCCATGCGGGCCATCTTAGGAGGCACCGCCCGCGCCGGCGGCTCCCCGGGCACGATCGGGTTCGCGGCGATCGCCGTGGACGCGCTCCCGGTCACCTTCCGACTGGGGGCTGGAGCCGGGGTTGGCGACTGCGAGGGGCCCGGCCCGTACGCGACCGCGGATGCGTGCGGATGCGCGTACGGGGCCCTGCCTGGGGTGGACGCGCGCCGGGTCGTGCCCGGACGGCGACCCGTACGGGCGTACTGAGGGAGCGCGAGCCGAGAGGACGCGGGAGCCGAGGGGTCAGGAACCGAGGGGTCGGGAGAGGCCGCGGGGCGACGGGGCAGCGGGCAGGAGGGCCAGCCGTGCTGGAGGGCGGGCGCTACCGGGCGGTCAGCGCGGGGATGACCTCGCTGCCGTAGCCGTCGATGATCTCCTCGCGCGCGTCGTGCATGGCGTACAGCGCGAACTGGTCGACGCCCAGGTCCCGCAGGGCCGCCAACTTGGCAAGGTGGGCGGCGGGCGGGCCCAGTACGCAGAACCGGTCGACGACCTCGTCGGGCACGAACTCCGTGTCGGGGTTGCCGGCGCGGCCGTGGTGCGCGTAGTCGTAGCCCTCGCGGCTCTTGATGTAGCTGGTCAGTTCGGCGGGGACGGCGCCGGATTCCGTGCCGTAGCGGCTGACGAGGTCGGCCACGTGGTTGCCGACCATGCCGCCGAACCAGCGGCACTGGTCCCTGGCGTGCGCGAGCGCCTGGGGCGTGTCGTCGCACAGGTAGGCCGGCGCGGCCACACAGATCGTCAGCTCGGCCGGGTCGCGGCCGGCCTCGGCCGCGGCGGCGCGAACCGCCGTGACCATCCATTCCGTCAGCAGCGGGTCGGCAAGTTGCAGAATGAAGCCGTCGGCCTTCTGCCCGGCCAGCGCCAGCGCCTTCGGCCCGTAGCCGGCCATCCACACCGGCAGCCGCCCGCCCCGCACCCACGGCAGCCGCACGGTGGCGCCGTCCACCACCGCTTCCCGCCCCTCGGCGAGGTCCCGCAGGGCGTCGATGCAGGTGGCGAGGGTGGTCAGGCCGCAGGGGCGACGGCCGGCGACGCGCATCGCCGAGTCGCCGCGGCCGATGCCGCACACCGTCCGGTTGCCGTACATCTCGTTGAGGGTGGCGAACGTGGAGGCCGTCACCTCCCAGGTGCGGGTGCCGGGGTTGGTCACCATCGGTCCGACGATGAGCCGTTCGGTGTGTTCGAGCACCCGGCTGTAGATGACGAACGGCTCCTGCCACAGCACGGCGGAGTCGAACGTCCAGCCGTAGCGGAAGCCGTTGCGCTCGGCGCGCTGCATCAGGCTGACGGTCTGCGCAGCGGGCGGGTCGGTCTGGAGGACGATGCCGAAGTCCACGGTGGTCTCCAAGGGGGCGGAGGGGGCGGCAGGTGTACGCGGCGCGCGGTACGAGGGGAACGGGCCGGGGCCAGGCGCGACGGGGCCGAAGCGACAAAGCGACAAGGGGTCAGAGTGTCGGGAAGGTAGGGAAGGTTGGGGAGTCGGGAGGTCGGGCGGGAGGTGCCGGGGGGGGGGGGGGGGGGGGGGGGGGGGGGGGGGGGGGGGGGGGGGGGGGCGGGGGGGGGGGGGGGCGGGGGGGGGG
>NZ_JBEHZD010000748.1:0-3098 GCF_040240285.1 Streptomyces sp. HSW2009
GCCGGCACCACGGCCGGTCCCACGGCTGGCCCGGTGGCGGGAGCGGCGATGGGACCGGAGGCCGGACCGGGGACGGGCACGTGGCCCGCGCCGTTCCCCCGACCCGCCTCGTCCGCCCCGTCCGCCCCGCTTGCTCCGTCCGCCCGGGCACCGGCCGCAGTGGCCGCTGCGGGCAACCCATCGGCGCCGTCCGCCACGCCGTGCCCCGTGGCGCGTTCCGTGCCCCCCGTCATGCGGGCCTCCGCACGCCGGCCGGCACCGCGCGGGTCCGGGAAAGCGCGGCCGGGGCAGTCCCGCAGCGGGCCGCGGGGCGCGTGAACGGCGCGGTCAGCCGGGCACCCGGTCGTCGTGTCGTACGCCGTTGAACAGACTGAACAGGTTGAACAGGCTGAACAAGTCGCGATGCGAAGGCGGCGCCCCGCGCGCCCACGCGCGCGATGCGCACCGGTCGGCCGGTACGGAGCGGTGCCCACCGCCGCCGATGCCCGGCGCGTACCGGGGCGCGCCGATCCGCGCCGACGGGACGGTGTCGATCGGGACGGCGTCGATGGTCAAGTGGGGGTGGCACGGGCGCCGGACCCCCCTCGTTGGCAGACGCGTGCATGGGCGTCCAGCCCCTCCCTTCGCCGGAATGACCCGGATCAGGTTCGTACGGTCGGGGGCCGCCAGCCCCCCTCTCAGCCCAGTGCGTCCGGGCTCCCGCGAGTGGTGTGCACCTGCCACCCTAATACGGCCGTACGGGGCCCGGATAAGGATCTGGCCCGCGGCGTCCGCCCCGCCGGAGCGCAGCCGGAACGAAACCGGAACGCCGTCGGACCACGGCTGGAGCAACGCCGGACCACCACCGGGCCGCTGCCGGACCACGACCGGCGGGGCCGGACTCCGAGCGCGCCGCACGGCCCCGCAGGGCCGCCGGGCGACGTCGGCCACCTTGTGTCGGAGATCTCCCCGCACGGCGCTGCGGGCGGCGCCACCGGCCGACTTACAGTGATCGCGTGAGCGAGGACACCGAGGAAGCGGAGATCGGCCGCAGGGGCGGCGACGTGACCGGTGGCCCGAGCCACAGCGACCGTAGGGTCGTCATCGTCGGGGCTGGGATGGCCGGGGTGCAGACCGCCGTGGCGCTGCGGGAGCAGGGCTGGACCGGCCAGGTCGTGGTGCTGGGTGCGGAACCGCACCAGCCGTACGACCGGCCGCCGCTGTCGAAGGCGGTGCTGCTCGGCAAGGCCGAGGGCTCGGCCTTCGACGTGGACTTCGCCGCGCTCGACATCGAACTCAGACTCGGTCTGCGGGTCAGCGGCGTACGCCCGGGTCAGCGGCTGGTCGACACCGACGCGGGCCCCGTCGCGTACCGCCACCTGGTGATCGCCACCGGCGCCGAGCCGATCGCGCTGCCCGGCAGCGAGGGCGTGCCCGGCGTGCACCTGCTGCGCACGCTCGACGACGCGCAGCGGCTGCGGCCGGTGCTGGCCGAGCAGCACGACGTGGTCGTCGTCGGCGCCGGCTGGATCGGGGCCGAGTTCGCGACCGCGGCCCGCGAGGCGGGCTGCAACGTCACCGTGGTGGAGGCCGCCCACCGCCCGCTGGCCGGCGCGCTGCCCGGCGCGGTGGCCGGCTACATGGCCACCTGGTACGCGGACAGCGGCGCCGAACTGCGGACCGGCGCCCGGGTCGCCGAGGTCGAGCCGGGGGCGGTGCTGCTCGCGGACGGGACCCGGCTGCCGGCCGGCGCGGTGGTCGTCGGCATCGGCGCCAGGCCGGCCACCGCGTGGCTCGCGGGTTCGGGCATCGCGCTCGCCCCGGACGGCTCGGTGCTCGCCGACGACGCCCTGCGCGCCTCGGCCCCCGACGTGTACGCGGTCGGCGACTGCGTCTCCTTCCCGTCCGCCCGCTACGGGGCGCGGCTGCTCGTCCACCACTGGGACAACGCGCTCCAGGGCCCGCGCACGGTCGCCGCCCACATCGTCGGCAGCGAGACCGCCCTGACCACCGCGGACCGCTACGACCCGGTGCCGTACTTCTGGTCCGAGCAGTTCGGCCGGTTCGTGCAGTACGCCGGGCACCACGCGGGCGCGGACACGATGCTCTGGCGCGGCGATCCGACCAGCGCCGCCTGGACCGTGTGCTGGCTGCGGGACGGGGCGCTGGTCGCCCTCCTCGCGGTCGGCCGCCCGCGCGATCTGACCCAGGGCCGCAAGCTCATCGAACAGTCCGCCCACCTCGACGAGGCCCGCGCGACCGACCCGACGGTGCCGCTGAAGTCGGCGGTGCGGTAGCGGGTTGGGGAGGCGGGGCGGCCGGCCGGGGCGGCGCGGGAACCCCGGCCGGGGCACCGGTAGCGGCATCGCCAGCGGCGTCCGCAGCGGTCCGTTCCGGGGTGGCCCCGGGCTAGAACGGGGGACGGCGGGGCGGGGCGACGCCCGGCCACCGGCGCCCCGGCCGCGATCCGCACCGCCGCTACCGGCCTAAGGAAACCGCAGGTCAAACGGTCCAATCGAGGTCGGTCACGGGTGACCGTGAGGGGCGGCGGACCGTTCCGGCTACCGACTGTCAGTCCCAGATGGCAGGCTTGTCCCGTGACCGAGATTGACGCAAAGACCGATGCTCTCGTCCCTACCTGGCTCACCCTGCCCGACATCGCCGAGCTACTGGACGTCGAGGTGACCCGCGTGCGGCAACTGGTGAAGGAGGGCCAGTTGATCGCGGTGCGCCGTGGCGAGAACCGTGTGCTCCAGGTGCCGGCCGAGTTCATCGGCGAAGGCCGCATCATCAAGGGCCTCGTCGGCACCCTGACGCTGTTGCGGGACGACGGCTTCACCGACGAAGAGATGCTGGAGTGGCTCTTCACGGCCGACCCGACGCTCCCCGGCACCCCCGCACAGGCGCTCCGCGAGAACCGCGGCACGGAGGTGAAGCGCCGGGCGCAGGCGCTCGCGGTGTAGCGCGGGCCCGGGCCGGCCACCGCCGGGGGCCCCTGGCCCGCCGCGCGCCCGCGACGCTTCGCCATCCGTAGTACACGCAACCGCTCGGCGGTGCGGGGCCGGCCCCGGCCCCCCCCCCCCCCCCCGGCGCCGCCCCCCAAGGGGGGGGGGCGCCCC
>NZ_JBEHZD010000749.1:0-3097 GCF_040240285.1 Streptomyces sp. HSW2009
CCACCCCCCCACCCGCCCGGGCCCGGGCCCGCCCCGTCCCCCCACGGCGCCCCCGGCCCCGGCGCAGCGGCGCGCCGGGCGGGGGGGGGGGGCGCCCCCCCCGCGGCCGGGGCCACCCGGGGCGGACCCGCCGCGAGACGCCGGCGGCGGGCCGGTACGGTGGGCCCGGCCCCGTTCCCGTCCGGGGCCGGCGACCGGGTCGCCGTCGCATCAGGGCACGACCGGGGCGTGACGGGAAGTGCCGGAACGCCGTCCCGCGCGGAGCAGACACCGCAGCCGGGCCACCGCCTGAGACCGTCGCCGCGCCGCCCGTTGCACCGCCCGTACCTGTAGATCATCGTCCACTGCTGGTCAGCGGCCCGTGTGAGCCGGGAGCGACGGCGCGGACACCGTCGGCCCAGGCGCCGACACCTCATCACCACCGCATCACCACCGCCGAGGACATCGTCTTCGCCCTGCCGGGGAGCTAGTTGTGACATCCACCGATGCGGCCACCACCGTGGCCCCCACCGCCGACGCCAGCCAGGCCACTCCGCGCGAGCTGCGGGACCGCATGCTCGCCCGGGTCGAAGAGCGGCTGGCGGCGCTGCTCGCGCAGGAGCGCGCGTACTGGACCGGGCAGAACCCGGACGCGCTGGAACTCGTGGACTGCGTCGGCACCATGGTCGAGAGCGGCGGCAAGCGGCTGCGGCCCGCGTTCTGCATCGCGGCCTACCTCGCAGCCGGCGGCGACCCGGCGTCCCAGGTGGCGGTGGACGCCGCCGCGGCCCTGGAACTGATGCACACCTCCGCGCTGCTCCACGACGACGTGCTCGACGAGTCGGAGCTGCGCCGCAACGAGCCCACCGCGCACATCAGGCACGCCACGCTGCACGGCGAGCGCGACTGGCACGGCGACCCGCGGCACTACGGGCAGAGCGTGGCCATGCTCGCCGGCAACCTCGCCATCGTCTACGCCGAGCGGCTGCTCGCCGACTGCCCGCCGGCCGCCCGCAAGGTGTGGGGCGAGTTGTCGACGGAGCTGATGGTGGGGCAGTTCCTGGACGTACGGGCCGCCGCCAGGTTCCAGCCGGACATCCCGCTGGCCCGCTGGATCGCGCTCTTCAAGTCCGGCCGCTACACCGTCTACCGGCCGCTTTCGGTGGGCGCCATGCTGGCCGGCGGCTCCCCCGCGCTGCTGGCCCCGTTCGAGGAGTACGGGCTGGCGCTCGGCGAGGCGTTCCAGCTCCGCGACGACCTGCTCGACGCCTTCGGCGAAACGGACGTGACGGGCAAGCCCGCCCGGCTGGACTTCAAGCAGCACAAGATGACGCTGCTGATGTCCTTCGCGCTCCAGGACGAGCCCGAGGTGAAGGCCCTGGTCGGGGACGACCTGCCGAACACCGACCCGGACGCGCTGCACGCCCTGCTGCTGAAGACCGGCATCAAGGACCGGGTGGAGGCGGTCATCGAGGAGCGGCTGAAGGTCGCCAACGAGGCCGTGAGCGCAGCCCTCCCCGACGCCTGGGCCACCGAACTCCACGCCATGGCCCACGCCGCCGCGTACCGGGTGAAGTGACCTGGTGCGGGGCGGGGCGGGGTGACGTGGCCTGGTGCGTGTGGGTGGCGTGACCGTCGTGCCGTCGTGCCGTCGTGCGGTGGCGCGGGGGTACGCGGCGGCGCGGCGAGCTGAGGTGAGGTAGGGACGCGGGGCGGGCGGGACCAGACGCACGGGCGCGGGGCCGGGCGAGGGCGAGGGCGGGCCAGCGCGGGTCACACCACGGCCCGTGCCGCCGCGGACTCCCGCCTCGTACGATCCCGTGCCCCGGGGCTCCCGCGCCCCGTACGCCGCACGATCCCGTGCCCGCCGCCTCCGGCCGCTCGCGGCAGACACCACGCGGCCCGTACGCGCCGGGGTCAGGGTTCGCGCAGGACCGGGGCCGTGCCAGGCCGCGCGGCCAGCCCCGTCGAAGGCTCGTAAGCGCCGCTCCGTACCGCCCCACCGGGAACACCGCAGCACCACGCCCACCGCCGGGCAAAGCGGCTAGCCCACGCCCGGCGGAGCCGGCACGCCACACCCCGCCGCCAGGCGGAGCCGCTACACCACGACCGCCCCGGTGACCGGGCCGCGGGCCAGCCGTGTGGAACGGCAGGTGCCCGACTCCCGCAGGGCGCGGGCCACTTCCTGTGCCGCGGCGGCGCTGTCGGCGAGGAACGCGCAGGTCGGCCCGGAGCCCGAGACGAGCGCGGCGAGGGCGCCGGCCTCGGTGCCGACGCGCAGCGTGCGGGCCAGTGCGGGCATCAGGGAGAGCGCTGCGGGCTGGAGGTCGTTGCTGGTGCCGCCGGCCATCAGGGCCGCGCCGAGCGCCGGCGCGTCACCGGCGCGCAGCGCGGCGAGCACCGCGTCCCGTGGCTCGGGTTCGGGCACCCGGCGCCCGGTGTCCTCGCTCCACCGGGCGCGCAGCCGGTCGCACTCCCGGTAGACGGCGGGCGGCACCAACGCCCCGTCGGCGAGCGCGAACGCCCAGTGGAAGACGCCGCCCACCTGGAGCGGATTGACCAGGTCGCCCCGCCCCCGGCCGAGCGCGGCCCCGCCGACCAGGGCGAACGGCACGTCGCTGCCGAGTTGCCGGCTCAGTTCGCGGAGTTCGGCCCGGGTGCTGCCGGTCTGCCACAGGGTGGCGCAGGCCAGCAGCGCACCGGCCGCGTCCGCGCTGCCACCGGCCATCCCGCCGGCCACCGGAATGCCCTTGGCGATGTGCAGCCGTACGGTGGGCGCCCGCCCGTGGTGGCGCGCCAGCAAGGTCGCGGCGCGGGCGGCGACGCTGCCGCTGTGCAGCGGCCTGCGGTCGGCTCCGGGGCCGGTGACGGTCACCCCGAGCCCGTCCGACTCCACGGCGGTGACCTCGTCGTACAGGCCCACCGCGAGGAAGACGTTGGCCAACCGGTGGAAGCCGTCGGGTCGTACGGGGCCCACCGCGAGTTGCAGGTTCACCTTGGCCGGCACCCGCACCGTCACGGTCCGGGCGTCACCGCCCCCTGCCGTCCGTCGGTCCTGGCGCCCACCAGCGGCACCGGAGCGCTGCCGGGCCGCGCCCCCCGGGCCCCCCCCCCCGCG
>NZ_JBEHZD010000075.1:0-20731 GCF_040240285.1 Streptomyces sp. HSW2009
GCCCCGTCGGCCCGCACGGCGCCCGGCCGGCGCGCTGGACCAGAGCGGGCCCGCCGGGCGGGCCCGCCCGACGCGAGGGGCTGAGGGGCTGCGATGCACGACATATCCCTGCTGACGCTGGTGCTGCTGTGCGCGGCGGCGGCAGCGGCGGGCTGGATCGACGCGGTGGTGGGCGGCGGCGGCCTGCTCCAACTCCCCGCCCTGCTGGTGGGCCTGCCGCAGGTGGCCGCCGCGCACGTGCTCGGCACCAACAAGGCGGTCGCCATCGTGGGCACCACGGCCGCCGCGATCACCTACACCCGCAAGGCCCCGGTGGACGTGCGGACCGCGATCCGCATCGGCGCCGCGGCGATCGCCGGCTCCTTCGGCGGCGCGTTCTTCGCCTCCGGCATCAACAGCGCCGTGCTGCGCCCCCTCATCATGGTGATCCTGCTCGCCGTGCTGACGTTCGTCCTGCTGCGCCCCGCGTTCGGCGCGACCGCAGCCACCGGTCCGGCCTCCCGCAACCGCGTCCTGCTGGCCATCCTCGTCGCCGGCCTCGGTATCGGCTTCTACGACGGGCTGATCGGCCCGGGCACCGGAACGTTCCTGGTCATCGCCCTGTCGGCGATCCTCCACCTGGACCTGGTCACCGCATCGGCCACCACCAAGGTCGTCAACACCTGTACCAACGCCGGTGCCCTGGTCATGTTCACCGCCCAGGGCGCGGTCCTGTGGTCGGTGGCCCTCCCGCTCGCCGTCTTCAACCTCGCCGGCGGCATGCTGGGTGCCCGCATGGCCCTCAAACGCGGTACCGGCTTCGTCCGCGTCGTGCTGGTCGTGGTCGTGGTCACGCTGGTCTGCAAGTTGGCGTACGACCAGTGGCTGGCGTGAGGGAGGGCGGTCCGTAGCCCGCTTCGTGCGGCGCCCCGTCCTGGCGGCGCCCGCCTCGTGCGGTGCCCCCGCCACGGCGTGCGGCGCCCGCCCCGCGTCGCCTTAGCGCATTCAAGACGGCCGAAACGGAGGTAATCGGCCCGTGCGTGAGTAAAAGGATCAACCGCGTGGCACTACTTTCCGTAGTTGATCGCTCGCGCGGCGATCAGGCCCGCCGGAATCTCGTACGGGCCGGTTGACGTGCGCAGGACCGTTCTTCCTGGAGGTGTGTGGTGACCTTGGCGCCCCAAGGCCCGTCCGGTCTCGTAGGCGATGCCGGTCAACCCCCCGTGGCGTACGACCGCTTCGACTACACGCCGTATCCGAAAAGCGTGCCGAGAGCCCGGGAGCGCGCGGTGCGGGTCGTCGCCGAATGGGGGTGGCCCTCGCTCGTGGACGACGTGGGCCTGATCGTCTCGGAACTGGCCAGCAACGCCGTCCTGCACGGGGCGCTGCGCGGCCGGCTGTTCCGGGTGCAGCTCACCCTGACGCCGGTGGTGCTGCGGATCGCGGTCAGCGACCCCAAGGGCGAACAACTGCCGCGCACCAGGGAGCCGACGGCCGACGACAAGTTCGGTCGCGGGCTGCTGATCGTGGACGCGGTGGCGGCCCGGTGGGGTGTGCGGGAGCGCACCGTCGGCAAGGACGTATGGGCGGAGTTCGACCTGGAGCGGGCCGCACGCACCCGCGCCTAGACCGTGGCAACGGGCCCCCGCCGATGTGGCGGGGGCCCGCCCCGGGCCCGCGCCCGGGCGGCCCGGGGCGCCCGGCGGCGACCCCGTCGGCGCCCCCCCCCCCCCGGGGGGCGCGGGGGGCGCGCCCGCCGGGGCGGGGGCGCCCCCCCCCCCCGCGGGCCCCCCCCCCGGCCCGCCCCCCCCCCGCCCCGCCCCCCGCCCCCGCGCTGCCCGCGGCACCCGCCGCCCCCGCACTGGCCGCGGCCCCGGCACCCGCCCCGGCCGCGCAGCTCACCGGTGACGCCCTGTACGCCGTCGTGCTCGACGACGTCAAGCGCTGCTTCTCGGACGTGCTGAAGATCCCGGTCGGCCGGCTGAAGCCGCAGACCACGTTCGAGGACTACGGCGTTGACTCGGTGCGCATCACCCAGCTCAACCGGGCGCTCGAAGCGCACTACGGGCCGCTGCCCACCTCGCTGCTGTTCACCTACAAGGACCTGGAGTCGCTGGCCCGGCACCTGGCCGCGACGAAGGGCGCGCCCGCGCCGGCCCCGAGCACATCAGCCCCGAGCTCAGCAGCCCAGGGCGCGCCGGTCCAGCCCGCGGCGACGGTCCACCCCGCGCCCGGCGCCCAGGCCCCGGCAGCCCCCGCGATCGCCACAGCGCCCGCCCCGGCCGCGGTCGGTGACATCGCCATCGTGGGTCTGAGCGGCCGGTACCCGCAGGCGCCCACGCTGGCGGAGTTCGCCGCCAACCTGGCCGCGGGCCGGGACGCCATCACCGAGATCCCCACCGAGCGCTGGGACCACCGGGACTACCCGGACCTGGCCTGCCGCTGGGGCGGCTTCCTCGATGATGCGCTCGCCTTCGACCCCGGATTCTTCAACCTGGCACCCAACGCCGCCGCCTACATGGACCCGCAGGAGCGGCTGTTCGTGGAGGCCGTCTGGCACTGCCTGGAGGACGCCGGCTACACCCCGGAGTCCTTCGCCGACCTGAACGCGGGCGACCGGCGCGGCAACGTAGCCGTCTACGCCGGCGTCACCTTCAACGAATACGGCCTCTACGGCGCAGCCGACCTGGCCGCCGGCAAGGACGTGCCGATCGACTCCCAGCTCTACTCGGTCGCCAACCGCGTCTCCTACCTGCTCAACCTGCGCGGCCCCAGCCTGGTCGTCGACACCGCCTGCTCCTCCTCGCTGTACGCCATCCACCTGGCCTGCGAGGCGCTGCGGCACGGCGAGTGCGACGCCGCCATCGCGGGCGGGGTCAACCTCAGCCTGCACCCGAGCAAGTACCTGACGCTCGGCATGTTCAACTTCCTCTCCGTCGACGGGCACTGCAAGAGCTTCGGCGAGGGCGGCAACGGCTACGTACCGGGCGAGGGCGTCGGCGCCGTGCTGCTCAAGCCGCTCGCCAAGGCCGAGGCCGACGGCGACCACATCTACGGCGTCATCAAGGGCACCGCCGTCAACCACGGCGGCAAGACCAACGGCTACACGGTGCCCAACCCGGTCGCCCAGGCCGAGGTGGTGCGCACCGCGCTCACCCGGGCCGGCGTCGAACCCGGCGGCATCAGCTACCTGGAGGCGCACGGCACCGGCACCTCGCTCGGCGACAGCATCGAGATCGAGGCGCTGGCCACCGCGTTCGACGGCTTCCCCGAGGACGGCCGGCACTGCGCCATCGGCTCGGTGAAGTCCAACATCGGCCACCTGGAGGCCGCCGCCGGCATCTCGCAGCTCACCAAGGTGCTGCTCCAGATGCGCACCCGCCGGCTCTTCCCCAGCCGGCTCAACTCCGAACGCCTCAACCCGGAGATCGACTTCGACCGCACCCCCTTCCGGGTGCAGCTCGACGGCGCGCCCTGGCAACCCCCGCAGGGCCAGCCGCGCCGCGCCGGCATCAGCTCCTTCGGCGTCGGCGGCGTCAACGTCCACGTGGTCCTTGAGGAGTACGCGGCCGAGCCGGCGGCGCCCACCGCGGGCCACGGCCCGTGGCTGGTCCCGCTCTCCGCCCGTACCCCCGAGGCCCTGACCCGCTACGCCAGCGCCCTGCACGCCTTCGTGGACGGCACGGCCCCCGGCGACCTGCCCGCCCTCGCCGACCTGGCCTTCACGCTGCACACCGGCCGCCGGCCGCTGCGGGAGCGGATCGCCTTCAGCGTCACCACCCACGCCGACCTGGCCGACCAGCTCAAGGCGTTCCTCGCCGACGGCGCGGGCACAGCCGCGCTGGACCGGTTGGACGCGGCCGGCCGGCGCTGGGTCAGCGGCGATGACGACGACCTCGCGGCACTGTGGACGCAGGGCAGGGCCCGCCGCGTCGCCCTGCCCGGCTACCCCTTCGAGCGCGACACCCACTGGCTCTACTCGGGTGCGGTGCGCGTCACCGCGACGGCACCGGACGCCGCCGCGCCGGCCGACGCACCGGCCGAGACCGGCGGCGTGGACCGGGCGTTCATCGGTCAACTCGCCGAGGCGTTCCCCAACGAGCGCCAGGGCCTGATGATGGAGTACCTCCAGCACCGGGTGGCCACCCTGCTCGGCTTCGCCGACGGCCAACTGCCCGAAACCGACCGGGGCTTCTTCGAGCTCGGCATGGACTCCATCACCTCGACCCAGCTCCACAACCTGCTGGAGCAGCTCTTCGGGCAGAGCCTGGACCTGCAACTCATCTTCAACTACCCAACGATCCAGGACGTCGCCGCGTACATCCTCGGCCTGCTCGACCAGGACGGCGCGATCCGGGTGGACGCCGGCCAGGCGCCCGCGCCCACCCCGCAGGCCGAGGCCGACACGGACGCCCCGGTGTGGCTGTTCACCCGGGACTGGGCCGAGACCACCGGCACCGCGACGATCACCGCCGGCGGCACCGTCGTCCTCCTGGACACCGGCGACAAGCTGCGCGCCGCACTGCTCGCCCTGCCGGCCAGCCGCCGCCCCGCCCGGGTGGTGCTGGTCCGCCCGGGCGGCGGGTTCCGCGCCGTCGGCAAGGACGAGTTCGAACTCGCCCCCGGCGCGCGGGCCGACTACGAGCAACTGCTCGACACCCTCGCCGAGCGCGGCCTCACCGTCGACCGCATCATCCACCACTGGTCGGCCGGCAACGCCGAGACCGACCCGGGCCGCGTGGAGACCGGCCTCCAGCAGGGCGTGTACGCGCTGACCGCCCTCAGCCAGGCGGTCCTGGCCAAGCTCGCCGGGCAGCAGGTCCGCCTGGTGTCCGCCTACTCCTCGCGCAACGGGGCCGCCGCCCCCGAGCACCAGGGCGTCGGCGGCTTCATGCGGGCCGCCCGGATGGAGAACCCGCTGCTGGTCTACAAGACCGTCGAGTTCACCCGCGCCAACCTCCGCCGGGCCCGGGTGGCCGCAGCGCTGCTGGCCGAGTTCACCCAGCCCGACCAGGACGTGGAACTGCGGCACAACGGCAAGCGCCGCTGGACCCGCTGCTTCCACCCGGTGCCGGCCGGCGAGATCGAGCGGGCCGAGCGCAGGTTCCGCACCGGCGGCGTCTACCTCATCACCGGCGGACCCGGCGGCCTGGCCGGCATCTTCGGCCGCTACCTGTGCGAGGAGTTCGGGGCCAAGGTGGTCCTGGTCGGCCGGCGCGCGGCAGATCAGGACAAGCTCGCCGACCTCGCCTCCTGGAGCCGGGACGGCGCCGAGGCGGTCTACCTGCGGGCCGACATCGGCGACCGGCAGGCCGGCGCCGACCTGGTCGACACGGGGCGCGAGCGGTTCGGCCCGATCACCGGCCTGATCCACTCGGCCGGCGCGCTGCGCGACGGCGCCCTCCAGCACAAGCGGCCCGAGGAGATGGCCGAGGTCTTCCGGGCCAAGGTGCTCGGCACCCGCTACCTGGACGAGGCGCTGCGCACGGAGCCGCTGGAGTGCTTCGTGATGTTCTCCTCGCTGGCGGCCGTGCTCGGCAACTTCGGGCAGAGCGACTACTGCTTCGCCAACAGCTATCTGGACGCCTTCGCCGAGTACCGCACCAAGCAGTGCGAACGCGGCGAGCGCCCCGGCCACACGCTCTCGCTGAACTGGTCCTTCTGGCGCACCGGCGGCATGGAGACCAGCGAGACCGTGCTGACCTGGATGCGCAACACACTGGGCACCGTCGTCCTCGACGGCCCCGAGGGCTGGCAGGCGCTGCGTACCAGCGTCGGCCTGGCCCACCCGCAGGTCGTCACGGTCAAGGGCGACATCGCGAAGATCACCCGCATGCTGGGCGTCCCGGAAGGCGACATCGCGGCGACGCTGCCGATCGGCCGGGTGGCCGTGCAGCCCGCCGCGGTGCCGGCCGGCGCGCGGGTACCGGACGCATCCGACGGCGCCGCCCCCGCGGGGGCGGACACCGTGGCCGACGTGGCGTCCGCCGTCGTGGCCCTGGGCGACCTCGGCGATGTCGGTGACGCACCGTCCGACCTCGACGGCATGGGCGAGGACGACCTCGTCGCCCTGCTGCGGAAGGAAATCGAGCTGAGTGAGAACGAGGGGCTGGATGTTTCATGAGTGAGCACAAGAGCAGCACCACCGAGGTACTGAAACAGTCAGTCCTGACGATCCAGAACCTGCGCCGCCAGTTGGACCGGGTCCGCAAGACGGCCCAGGAGCCCATCGCGGTGGTCGGCATGGCCTGCCGCTTCCCCGGCGGCTGCGACACCCCCGAGCGGTTCTGGGACTTCCTGTGCGAGGCGGGCATCGGGGTCCGCGAGGTGCCGGATGACCGCTGGCCGGTCCAGGAGCACTACGACCCCACGCCAGGCAAGCCCGGCAAGATGTACATCCGGCAGAGCAACTTCCTCGACCGCGACGTGGCCTCCTTCGACGCCCGCTTCTTCAAGATCTCGCCGCTGGAAGCAGGCGCCATGGACCCCCAGCAGCGGCAACTGCTTGAGGTCTGCTGGGAGGCGCTGGAGAACGCCGGCCAACACCCCGAGCAGATGCGCGGCAGCGCGACGGGCGTGTACATCGGCATCTCCAGCAACTCCGAGTACGCCCAACTGGTCCGCGACTCCGCCGACGTGAACGAGTACATCGGCACCGGCACCACCTCAAGCATCGCCTCCGGGCGCGTCTCCTACGCCTTCGGCTGGAACGGCCCGGCCCTCTCGGTGGACACCGCCTGCTCCTCCTCGCTGGTCGGCCCGCAGCTCGCGGTCGACGCGCTGCGCCGCGGCGAGTGCGACACGGCGCTGGCCGGCGGCGTGAACATGATGCTGGCGCCGGGCGTGATGGCCTCGCTGTGCATGATGAACGCGCTGGCCGCGGACGGCAGGTCCAAGCCCTTCGACGCCTCCGCCGACGGCTACGGGCGCGGCGAGGGCGTCGGCATGGTCGTCCTCAAGCGGCTCGCCGACGCCCAGCGCGACGGGGACACCGTCTACGCCGTCATCCGCGGCGGCGCGGTCAACAACGACGGCGAGAGCACCGGGCTGACCATGCCCAACGGCCGCGCCCAAAAGGCCGTCCTGGCCCGCGCGTTGGAGAACGCCGGGGTGAGCGCCGAGAGCGTCGACTACCTGGAGACGCACGGCACCGGCACCCTGCTCGGCGACCCGATCGAGATCGACGCCATCCACCACGTGTACGGGCACGCGTCCCGGCCGCTGACGCTCGGCGCGGTCAAGGCCAACATCGGCCACCTGGAGGCCGGCGCCGGCATCGCCAGCCTGATCAAGACCGTGCTGTGCCTGCACCACGGCCAGATACCGCCCATCGCCGGGCTGAGCGAGCTCAACCCGCGGCTGCTGCCGCTCAAGGACTCGTTCGCCTTCCCGCAGACCCTCACCGACTGGCCGGCCACCCCGGACCGGCCGCGGTACGCCGCCATCAGCTCCTTCGGCTTCAGCGGCACCAACGCCCACCTGGTGCTCGGCGAGGCACCGCAGCCCGCGACGGCCCCGGCAGCCGCCGACGGCCGCCCGGCGCACGACGCCTCGCTGTTCACCGTCAGCGCCACCGACGAGGAGAAGCTGGTCCGGCAGATCCGCCGGTTCGACGCCCACCTCGCCGACCACCCCGACCTGTCGGTGGAGGACCTGAGCTTCACGGCCAACGCCTGCCGCACCGCCTTCACGCACCGCGCGGTCTTCCTCGGCAGCACGGTGGCCGAACTGCGCGCCGGCTTCGACGCGGTGCTCACGGCGTACGAGAAGGACCGGACGCTCTACTCGGACACCTCGGTGATCCTCGGCAGCAGCCACGGCCGGGACCGGTGGAACGCCAAGCGCACCCTGTTCACCACGCACGCCGACGGGCGGGCCTTCGCCGCCCAGACGGACGAGAAGATCCAACCCAAGCTGGCCTTCCTCTTCCACGGCGACGCCGGGCACACCCACGCCGTCGCCCGCAGCCTGGCCGCCTCCTTCCCGGTCTTCCACGCGGCGCTCGCCGAGTGCCTGACCCACTTCGACGCGGTCTGCGGCCCGCAACTCGCCGAGCTCACCCGGCCGGGCGCCGAGCCGGCCGATGCCCGGGCGGGCGAGGCGTGGCTGTTCGCCGCCGAGTACGCGCTGAGCAAGCTGCTCGCCTCCTACGGCGTACTGCCCGAGATCACCTTCGGCGAGCGCACCGGCTCCCTGGTGGCCGCCGTGGTCTCCGGCGTCCTCACCCTGGACGCGGCCGTCACCCACCACCTGGCCCTGGACGCCGCACGCCGCTCCGGCGAACCGGTCGCCTTCGCCCGGGTGCTGCTCGGCCGCGAACAGTTCGACGGCGTCATGCGGGACTGGCAGGGCCAGGCCCACGTCTCGGCCGTCTACGGGCCCACCGAGCGGGTGCTCTCCGGCGCCCCGGGGGCGCTGAAGCAGGTCACCGAAGCACTCGCCGGCGCCGGCGCCGAGATCGTCGAGGAGCGGGACGGCACCTGGCCCTCAGCCGGCTACGCGACGCGGGCCGCCGCCTGGCAGCAGACCGTCACCGCCGCCGCGTACCAGCAGCCCGGCAGCCGGTACCAGTCGCCGCACACCCTCCAGACCAGCCACAACCCGGAGGCCCTGCGCGCCGACTTCCGCGACAACGCGCTGACCGCGCCGATCCGCTACGAGGAGGGCCTGCGCGAGCTGTACGACCAGGGCTACCGCTTCTTCGTGGAGTTCGGCGCGCCCCGCACCGCGGAGGTGCTGGAGCGCCAGGACGTGGTGGTGCTGCGGCTGGCCGAAGCAGGACCCGCCTTGCCGACCCTGCTGCACGCACTGGCCAGGCTCTCCTGCCTCGGCTCCGAACTGTCCTGGCAGCAGCACTACGCGCACCAGGGCCGGCGCAAGGTCATGCTGCCCAACTACCCCTTCGAGCAGACCCGCCACTGGCTGGCCCACACCACCGCCGACCCGGTGACCGACGGGCTGGCCGGCCGGCTCAGCCGGGAGGGGCTGCACGGCGAGGAGCTGGGCCTGCCCGTCAAGCAGAAGCAGTACCGCTACACCTTCGCGCACCAGAACTTCCCCGAGCTGGTCGACAACTCCGGTGTGGTGCACGTGGGTTACTACCTGGAGATGCTGCGCGCCGTACTGGCCGAGCGGCACCCGGGCGCGCTGTGCCGCATCCGCGAGATGCGCTTCTCGACGCCCATCATGGTCTTCGCCGAGGAGACCAAGGAGGTGCTGCTCGTCCTCGATCCGCGCGAGGACGGCGAGGGCTCCTTCGACTTCCAGTTCCACAGCAAGGCCGTGGACGCCGCCCAGTGGAGCCTGAACGTGCACGGCATCGTCGCCCCGGTCGACGCCGCCGCGCTCCCCGACACCGCCCCACTGGACGTACCGGCCATCCAGCGCGCCAGCGAGCGCAAGGTGCCGCGCGAGGAGTTCTACGAGCCGCTGGAGCAGGACCGCGGCTTCTACTTCGGCCCCGCCGTGCGCTACGTGGACGGCGCCTGGTGGCGGGGCAAGACCGAAGTGCTGGTCAACTTCGCGGGTCCCGAGGGTGAGACCGGCCGCCGCGACTACGCGCTCGGCTTCCATCCAGGTGTCCTGGACAGTTGCGCCCAGACCTGCAACTACGTGGTCCTGGAGCGCACCCCGAGTGGCCGCAAGTACATGGTGGCCGAGATGGACGAGGTCGTGCTGCGGCCGGGACCCGGCCCCGACGGGCTGTTCGCCGCGGTCGCGATGCCCGACTTCGACGCGGACCGCAAGGAGGTCACCGGCAGCTTCCGGGTGGTGGCCCGCTCCGGCGCCACCGTCGCCTCGGTCGGCCACATCAGGCTGAAGGAGTTCGACGAGAAGAAGCTCGGCGAACTCAAGGCCATGATGGACGCCGCCACCCTGGAGAAGGAGGGCGAGGACCGGGACTTCCTCCAGCGCTACGGCTATGCGGGTGCCGAGCGCAAGCAGGAAATGATCATGGAGTATCTGGGCCGGCTGCTGGCACACATCCTGGAGATGGAGCCGGACGAGGTCGACCCCGACCAGCCGATGGGCGACTTCGGCCTGGACTCGATGACCGGCCTGCGCTTCTTCCACAAGACCGGCACGCTGCTCTCGGTGGACATCTCCTTCGCGGACCTGGTGCAGAGCGACACCCTGCGCGACCTCGCCACCAACCTGATGGACCTGCTCCCCGGCGGCAGCGGCCAGCGCGCCACGCAGACCAAGCCGTACGACAGCGACCTCACCCCCGCGCACTGGATCCACGCCTACGAGCCGCGGCCCGACGCCAAGGTGCGGCTGTTCTGCTTCCCCAACGGCTACCGGGACGCCGACCTCTTCGACAGTTGGCGCGACCAACTCGGCCCCGAGGTCGACGTGTGCGCGGTCAAGCTGCCCGGCATGGACACCAAGCGGCTGGACGAGCGGGCGCCGTCCGACCTCGACGCCTTCATGCGGACCATGGAACGCGTCGTGGACCCGGGCCTGTTCGACATCCCCTGCGCCACCTTCGGGCACAGTTGGGGCGCGCTGTTCTCGTTCCGGCTCTCGCACCGGCTCGGGCTCAACCCGGGCGTCGACCTGGTCAAGACCTTCGTCTCGGGCTTCGCAGCCCCCAGTGGCCCCAACCCGAGCATCCAGAACATCCTGGACGTGCTCGTACAGAACGGAATGAAGCGGATTCCCACCTACGAGGAGATCCGGCACGACGCGGACGCCGTGGAGGTCGTCGTCCGCGCCTATGGCGAGGCGTGGGACTACGGCGAGGTGGAGACGCGGGCCACGCTGCCGCAGTTGCTCGCCGCCTGTAGCCTCATCGACCGGTACACCTACGACCCGGCGGAGACCTTCACCACCCCGATCACGGCCTTCCACGGCGTGGACGACTGGGTGGCATCGGAGGAGGTCAAGCTGTGGGAGGGGCTGACCAGCGGTCCCTTCGGCCTGCACACCATGGCGGGCGACCACCAGTTCATCGACGCGCACCAGTCACAGGCCAGGCTGCTGGCCATCATCAAGCAGGAGCTGCTGAGCGCGGTGGGCCAGTCGTGAGCGGCAGAAGTGACGGGTACGTGAACACAAGGAGAGACAGTATGCAACCGCGCTCGGCCGGTATCGAGGCGATCAACTTCTACGGCGGCTCCGCCTACCTCGACGTCAAGACCCTGGCCCAGTACCGGGGCCTGGACAACGAGCGGTTCGAGAACCTGCTCATGCACGAGAAGTCGGTGGCCCTGCCCTTCGAGGACCCGGTCTCGTTCGCGGTCAACGCAGCCAAGCCGCTGGTGGACGCGCTCAGCCAGGAGGAGCGCGACCGCATCGAGGTGCTCATCACCTGCACCGAGTCCGGCATCGACTTCGGCAAGTCGCTCAGCACCTACGTGCACGACTACCTGGGCCTGAGCCGCAACTGCCGGCTGTTCGAGGTGAAGAACGCCTGCTACGCGGGGACCGCCGGCTTCCAGAACGCCGTCAACTTCGTCCTCTCACAGGTCTCGCCCGGCGCCAAGGGCCTGGTGGTGACCACCGACATCTCCCGCTTCAAGGCCACCGAGGGCGGCGAGGCGCTCCAGGAGGACTGGTCGTTCGCCGAGCCCAGCGGCGGCGCCGGCTCGATGGCCATCCTGGTCAGCGACACCCCGCACATCTTCAGCGTCGACGTCGGCGCCAACGGCTACTACGGGTACGAGGTGATGGATACCTGCCGCCCGGTGCCCGACAGTGAGGCCGGCAACGCCGACCTGTCGCTCATGTCCTACCTGGACTGCTGTGAGGCCGCCTACCGGGCGTACGCCAAGAAGGTCGACGGCGTCGACTACGCCACCACCTTCGACTACCTGTCCTTCCACACCCCCTTCGGCGGCATGGTCAAGGGCGCGCACCGCACGATGATGCGCCGCATGTGCAAGGCGAAGAACCCCGCCATCGAGGCAGACTTCGAGCGCCGGGTGCTGCCCGGACTCACCTACTGCCAGCGGGTCGGCAATGTCTTCGGCGGCACCGTCTTCCTCAACCTGCTCGGCACCATCGCCCGCGGCGACTTCAGCACACCCAAGCGGGTGGGCATCTTCTCCTACGGCTCGGGCTGCTGCTCGGAGTTCTACTCCGGCGTCGTCACCCAGGACAGCCAGGACCGGGTGCGCGCGGTGGCCACCGACAAGGTGCTGGACGACCGCTACGAGCTGAGCATCGAGCAGTACCTGCGGCTGACCAAGGAGAACGAGGTCATCGAGTTCGGCACCCGCAACGTGGAGCTGCAACTCGACGTCATCTCGGAGGTCCTGGACACCGTCACCGGCCGCGGCCGGCTCTTCCTCAAGCGCGTCAACGAGTTCCACCGGGAGTACGTATGGGTGTGACCGAGGTCGTCACGCTGACCGAGCCCAGCCCCGGCGTCGCCCAGATCACCATGGCCGACCGGGAGCACAAGAACACCTTCACCGGTGACCTACTGATCGGCCTGGGCGCGGCGTTCGAGCAGGTCAGCGCCGATGAGCGGTACAAGGCGCTGATCCTCACCGGCTACGGCAGCTTCTTCTGCTCGGGCGGCACCCGAGAGGTTCTCCTCGACATCCACGCCGGCGAATTCACCTTCCAGGCCGCCGGCGACGGGCTGCCGAACGCCTACTCGCTGCCGCTGGAGTGCCCGATCCCGGTCATCTCCGCCATGCAGGGCCACGCGATCGGCGGCGGCCTGTCCATGGGGCTGTTCGCCGACTTCGTGATCTTGTCGCGGGAGAGCATCTACACCGCGAACTTCATGAAGTACGGTTTCACTCCGGGCTTCGGGTCGACCCGCGTCTTCCCGACCAAGCTGGGCCTGCCGCTGGCCCAGGAGTTCCTGCTCACCGGCCGCACCTTCCGGGGCGCGGAGCTGGCCGAGCGGGGCGTGCCGTTCCCGGTCCGTCCCCGCAAGGACGTCCTGCCGACCGCGCTTGAGCTCGCCGAGAGCCTGGCCGAGAAGCCCCGACGCTCCCTGGTCCTGCTCAAGGAACACCTCGTGGGGGAGTTGCGCGAGCAGCTTCCCGCGGTGATCGAGAAGGAGCTGGCGATGCACTCGATCACCTTCCACCAACCCGAGGTCAAGGAACTCCTCCTGAGCCGCTACGGTGCCTAGCCGCGCGAGCGGCACGCGAGAGACAAGCAAGAGAAGAAAGAGAAGAGAAGCATGACCCAGGACGAGATCTTCAAGGCCCTGCTGGCAACCTTCGCGGACATCATCCCCGAGGTCGACCTGAGCGCCGCCACCTTCGACGACAGCCTGAAGGAGCTGGGCGCCAACTCCATCGACCGGGCCGACATCATCACCGAGACGATGGAGCACGCCGGCGTCTCACTGCCGATGGTCAGCTTCGCCGAGGCGCAGAGCATCGGTGACATCGTCCGCATCATCGACGGGGCCCGCTCGTGAGCGGGCCGCTCAGCGGCAAGGTCGCCGTCGTCACCGGCGGCTCCCGCGGCCTGGGTCGGGCCACCGTGCTGCGCCTGGCCAAGGGCGGGGCGACGGTCGCCATCGTGTACGCCAACGACGAGGCCAGCGCGAAGCAGACCCAACGCGAGGCCGAAGCGCTGGGCGGCTCGGCCCAGATCTACCGCTGCGACGTCTCCGACTCGGGGCAGGTCACCCAGACGGTGAAGGCGATAACGGGCGAGCTCGGCCCGGTCGACATCCTGGTCAACAACGCCGGCATCATCCGCGACGGGCTGGCCGTGTCCATCAAGGACGAGGACTTCGACGCGGTCGTGAACACGAGCCTCAAGGGCGCCTTCTACTTCATCAAGGCGTGCTACTTCGGGTTCATCCGGCGGCGCAGCGGCTCGATCATCAACATCTCCTCGGTCGCCGGCGTCTTCGGCAGCGCGGGACAGGCCAACTACGCCTCGGCCAAGGCCGGGCTGATCGGCCTGACCAAGACGATCGCCAAGGAACTCGGCGAGCGCAACGTGCGCTGCAACGCGGTCGCGCCGGGGCTGATCAGCACCGACATGACCGAGCACATGCAGGACGACACCCAGCGCCTGGGCCCGGTGCCGATGGGCCGCTTCGGCCGCCCCGACGAGGTCGCCAACCTGGTGGCCTTCCTCGCCAGCGACGAGAGTTCGTACGTCACCGGCCAGGTCATCTGCGTCGACGGTGGCATGGCGATGTGAGGGCCGGTCCGTGCCCCGCGCCCCGTTCCCGGGGACTTGGGGCACGGCCGGGCGCCGGCACCCGTGCGGTCGCCGGTCACCACCGAGGGGCGAGGTACGCGCGATCAGCGCGGACCCCGCCCCTCGGCCGTGTCGTTCTCAGACGTGCGGGACCACGGCCACCGGGCACCTGGCGTGGTGCAGCGCGGCGTGCGCCACCGAGCCGATGCGCGAGCCGATGGGGGAGCGGCGCACCCGCCGGCCGACCACCAACAGGGCCGCGCGCCCGGTCTGCGCGAGCAGCACCTGACCACCGGAGCCGATCTCCACGTGCTCCTCCACCGGCACCTGCGGGAACTTCTCCCGCCACGGGGCCAGCGCCTCGCTCAGTTGCTGCCGCTCGTACGGTTCGAGACCGCCGGCCTCATCGGCGAGGCGCAGCGAGCCGGGGCTGTAGGCGAAGACCGGCGGCAGGCTCCACGCCCGGACCGCGCGCACCGGCAGGCCGCGGGCGGCTGCGGTCTCGAAGGCGAAGCCCAGCACCGGCGCGCTGTCCTCGGCCGAACCCTGCTGGCCCACCACGATCTCGTCGGCCGGCTGGGCGGCTGCCTCTGCCTCGGCCGGCTCCTCCGGGGCGCGCACCGAGACCACCGGCCGGCTGACCCGGGCGATGACCTGCTGGGCGTGCGAGCCGAGCAGGAAGCCGAGCAGCGCCCCGTGCCCGCGCGAGCCGAGCACCAGCAGTTCGGCGCTCTCATTGGCCTCCACCAGCGCGGTCACCGGCTCGGCTGACAGCACCTCGGCGACGACGGACAGTCCCGGGTGGCGCTCGACGAGCTGCCGCTCCGCGTCGCTGACCACCGTACGGGCCCACTGCACCTGCTCGTCCTGGTTGTCGACCACCGGCGCCGTCATCGGTTCCCAGTGCCAGGCGTGCACCACGCGCAGCGGCAGCCCGCGCCGCAGCGCCTCATCGGCGGCCCAGTCGGCGGCGGCCAGGCTCTCGGGCGAGCCGTCGACGCCCACAGTGATCGGACGAGTCATGGTCGGCCTCCAGAAGAATCGGACGGGCAATGACAGGGCGGCTGCCCCGGTGATCATCATCGCAAACCCGGACAGCCGCAGGTCAGGGCCTTTGGTCCCGTACGAGTGGCCCCGTGGTGGGGGCCGTACTTGCGGTCCTGTGCTGGTGCTTCCGTACCGGTACGTCAGTACCCCGGCACACCTCACCCCGCCAGCAGCGCGGCAGCGGCCGTCAGCAGGTCCCGGTTGCTCCCGGTGAGGTCACGCCTAGTCAGCGCGTGCACCGCGTCCGCCTGTACGCCGAGGTCCTCCAGCGGGACGTCGACGTTGCCGCGGGCGCGGGTGGCGCGGCGCAGGGCGACGCGGAACCCGGCGCCGCGCGGCAGCGGTGCGAGCAGTTCGGGCAGCCACACCCGCAGCAGTTCGTGCGTCCACACGTTGGCGCCGCCGGCCCCGGTGCGCGGCGCGGTGCCCAGGACCGGGCCGAGACCGTTGTCCTGGAAGCCGGCGGCGAAGACGTCGGCGGCCGAGTACGAGAGCGCGTCGGTGATCAGCACCTTGGGGCCGGTGTGGCGCGGCAGCCCGGCGGTGATCGCCGCCGGGTCGGTGAGCGCGAACCCCTGCGAGTACACCTCGCCGGTCTCCAGGGCGGAGCGGATCGAGGCGGCCCAGGTGCGGAACCCGGTGTGCGCGCCGGCCAGCGCCAGCGCGGCCCCGGTGGTGGCGAGCGAGAAGCTCACCGGCGCGATCGGCTCCTCACTCAGCACCTGCAACGCGGACTCGGCGGCCGGCACCAGACCGCCCGGGTTGCCGCGGACGTCCACGATGAGCCCGCCGGCCGGGGCGCGCGCCGCGATCCGCGCCACCTGTTCGGCGAACTGCCGCGCCCCGGCCACGTTGAAGGAGAAGATCCGCAGATGCCCGTACGCGCGCCCGCCCAGCCGCACCGTCCGGTGGTCGAGCACGCTGCGCAGCGCCCTGGCGCCGGCCCGGCGGGCCGGTGGGGGTGCGAACATGCGGCGCTTGAGCTGGCGGGTGGCCTCGTTGCCGGCGTCGATGCCGAGCCCGGTGGCCAGCGTGGGGACCGGGTCCTGGGCCCGGCCGGCCTGCTGGTCGGCGGCCCGTACCCGCCAGGGCACGCGCGTCTCGCGGCGGCGTCCCGAGCGGGTGCGGTAGGACACCTGGACCCAGTGTTCGTCGGGCGGCGGCATGGTGCGCAGCGGGCGCAGCGTCAACGATTCGAGGCCGCGCGCCAGCCGTGCTTCGTGGTGCGAGCCGGCCTGCGCGGCGGCGTGCCGCTCGATGGCCCGGTCGATCGGCACCCCGTTCCACGCCTCCAACTCCACACCCACGTCGAAGCCGGCGTGCACCAGGGTGGGTTCCACCTTGGAGACGAGGTGGTGGGGTGTGCCGTCCGGGTCGGTGTAGCGCTCGACGAGGAAGCCGAGGGCGGCGACGTGCCCGCGGTAGGGGGTCGGGAGCTGGTAGAGGGTGTGCAGGTCGCGCAACTCCCGGAAGGTGTCGGCGAGTTCGGCGTGGAACTGGAGCTCGCTCAGCGGCGCAAGCCGGCGCTCCAGCAGGCGCAGCCGCTGCACCGGGTCGATGGCGTGCATGGCGCGCTTGAGCGGCAGGTGGACGTAGAGCTCGGAGAGCAACACCCGGGCCGCCGCGACCAGTTCGTACCGGTCGGTCAGCGGCAACGGGTCGGCCTCGGCCCGGGCGAGGAACTCCGCCAGGCCGACCGAATCCGGCAGTGGCTTGGTCGGCCCGGTCAGCTTGGTTGGCTTGCTCGGCCTGGCTGGCCCAGTGGCTCGGGTCGGGCGAGTCGCGCGGGTTGGCCCAGTGGCGCGGGTGGGGTGGGTTGCGCCGGCCGTAGCGGCCGGGCGGGTGCGGGCCGCGCTCACCGGTAGTACTCCGCGAGGAACTGGAGCTCGGGCACCGCGCTGCGGGCCACCGCGGCGAAGTACCGCGCGTCGTGCACCAGCCCGTCCAGCGGCGGGACGACCAGATCGGGTGGGACCTCACCGGCGGCGGCGAAGGTGCCCACGTCACCCTCCGGCAGATCGCCGAAGAGGGCGAGCGGCGCCTCGGGGTCATCCAGCGGGCCACCCCAGGACGCCAGCGCGTCCTGCGCGGAGCGCCAGGCCGCCACCGGATCGCGGCGCACCTTGGCCAGCGCGCGCTGCACCCCGGGCCAGTCCAACTCGGCGTCTGTGCTGCCTGGTTGACGTACCGCGACGGTGCGCGCGAGACCGGCGACGGTCAGTGCGTTGGTGTGGGTGGCGCCGGCCGCCTTCATCAGCGCCGGCGTCCCGTACCGCGGCCGGCCGTCCACCAACACCAGCCGCACGTGCCGTTCGGTGGCGGTGATCAGATTGCGGTACGGGTCCCGGCGCGGCGCGTGGCGCTCCAGGACGAGCAGGTCGGCGAGGCCACCCTGGCGCAGCCGACCCACCTGCGGCCCCCAGGCGGTGGCCAGCGCGTCGCCGGGGTTGGCGGTGACCATGTCGCACAGTTCGCGGTCGCTGAAGTGCCCGTCGAACCGGTGCCGGTTGACGGCGTCGGCGACCTTGAGTTCACCCAGTACGTGCTTGGTGCCCGAGGGGGACCAGTCGGAGCCGAGCGCGATCCGCAGCCCCTGCTGGTGGGCCGAGACCACGTCGGTGGTCGTGTGGTAGAGCCAGTAGTTGGAGAGCGGGGACCACACCACGGTGCCGCGCTCGGCGGGGTTGACTGCCGTGACGGCACGCTGCCAGTGCCCGAAGTCCTGCGGGGTGAGCGCGGTGGCGTGCACCCCGATCAGCCCGGGCCGCAGACACGGCTCCAACTCCTCGAACTCCCGGTGCACGACGCTGCCCGGCTTCCCCTCGGCGACGTGGTAGATGAGGACGCGCGTGCCGTCCAGCTTCGCCGCCCGGTCGGTGCGCAGCACCTCGGCGTCGAGTTGCAGCGCGGCGGTCAGCACCCGGTCGGTGCCGGCCGGCAGCTTCTCGTGGTCGATGAGGCGGACCAGCCGGCCGTCGACGGGCCGCGAGGTCACGGGCGCGCCCTGGATCGCGGTGGTCCCGCCGACCAGGGCCTTGACCGCCACGTACGCCAGCAGCGCCGCGGGCGCGGCCTGCCCGAGCACCTTGGCCGGCCAGGTGATGGAGGTGGCGTAGTCGGGCGGGTGCCGCTCGTCCACCCAGCGGTCGTGGTGGGCGTAGGGCACGCCGGGCGCCTCCCACAGCGGGAGGGTGTTGTACGCGATGTGGTTGTGCAGGTCGATCAGGCCGGGCAGGATCAGCGCGCCGGTGTCCAGGACCGGCGCGTTCGCGAACCCGGCGGGCGGGCGCTGCTCGGCGCCGCGCACCGCGGCCAGCCGGCCGTCATCACCCACGTAGACGGCGCCCGGGTCGAGCACCCGGTGGTCGGCGTCGAAGGTGAGGACCGTCCCGCGGAGCACCAGCGCCATCAGCGCGGCGCCTTCCAGACCAGGGTGTGTTCGTCGTCGGGCGACGGGCGGCTGACCGAGTTCTGGGCGTCACCCGGCAGGGCGCGCACCCAGGCGTCGTCCCCGAGGAAGTCCGGTACGCCGAAGGGCAGGTCACGGCGGGGGACCGGGGCGTAGTCGGCCTCGGTGAACTCGGTGCCGTAGTTCGGTCCCGTGGCGTCGCCGTCCGGGTCCGGGGTCACCACCTCCCGCAGTTGGGTGACGGCCGCGCGCCAGGCGGTCAGCAGGGCGGCCGGGTCGTGGCTTGAGGGGTGGGGCACGTCGATCACCGGCGCGTGCGGCCGGGTGCTCCACAGCCCGATCGCTTCCCTGGCCATGAACCCCATGGGCACGATGGCCTGGAGCGAGACGTCGGTGGCCCGGTCGAAGACCGCGTTGCGCCACTCCAGTTGGTCCGGGTCGGCGAGCCGGTCCTTCATCGCGAACGCCTGCCCGGGGTGGACCGCGTAGGCCCAGGCGTTCAGGCACACGTAGGAGCGGGTGAGACCGAGCTTGGCCAGGAAGCCCTGGACGCGCTGGCCGGCATTGCCGACCAGGGAGCGGCCGGCGATCCGCTCGGTGGGGCCCGGGTCGGAGGCGACGATCAGGACGCGGGCCGAGCCGTCGAGCCGGCCGCGGTAGAAGATCGGACCCCAGTCGGCCCAGAAGGCGGTGGGCTCGGGCACGGCCGGCACCTGCGCGAACAGGGCCGCGAACTGGTCGGTGGGACCGCGGTCGAACTCCGGCATGACTCACCGCCTCCGTACCGGGCGGGCATCGTCACAGGGGTGTGCGGGTGTGTCCACGGGGCTCTCCACGGGGGCGGGCTGACGGGGCGGGTGGCCGTCCGGGCGGCTCGCGCCGTGCGGCGGCCGGCGCGTACGCGCCTGTCGGCGCGCCGTGCGGGCCCCCCGGTGGCCCCGGTCTCCGCCGCCATGGATCACTCACCCCCCACCCGCCCAAACCCTGACACCCGCCAACTGGACCAGCGCGGGGCACGGCTGCGCTGGGCGAGCGGCGGGCCGCGGGTGGAGGTCCCTGGCTCGGGGAAGCAAGTGACGGGCCGCGGGTGGGAGGAGCGGGTGGGCGTACGGGCCCGCCCGGCGGGACGCCGGCGCGGGGCCCCGGTGGGTTACTCCGCGGACGCGGTTCCGGCGGCCAGTGCGCCGATGATCAGCGCACTGAGCGCGGCCACCGCTGCGGCATCCGTGAGCTGCCCGCGGTGCCGTTCGGCGGCAATCGCCTCGGCCGCGCCGAGCAGGCCGACGCAGCGCAACCGCAGTTCGTCGGCGGGGAGTTCGGCGTACGGGCGGAGGCTGGTGGCCAGCAGGTCCACGTATCCGGCCAGCGTCGGGGGCGGGCCCGCGGCCGGTTCGGGGCCGGCCCGCAGCGCGGCGGAGACGGCACCGAGCTCCGGCATGGCGGTGGCGCAGTCGAAGTACGCGGTGCTGATCACCCGGGCCACCTCGCCCGCGGTGGCCGGGGCGGCCCGTACCGCCTCGGTGATCGCGGCGCGGTGGCGGGCGTCGAGCCGCTGGTGCAGCGCGAGCAGCAGTGCGGGGCGGGTTCCGAAGTGGTCGTAGGCGATGGGCCGGCTGACTCCGGCCGCCTCGGCGAGGGTGACCAGGGTGAGCCCGTCGGCGCCCTGCGTGCGGACGATCGCGGTGGCGGCGTCGAGCAGTTGCTCGCGCCTGGCCTGCTTGGACAGACGGGTGGGGGTACGGGCCACGGCCGGTGTGTCCTCCCTGGTGCGGCGTCCCTTCAGCTACCGGCCAAGATTATGCTACAAAACGTAGGCTACAAAATGTAGCTTCATGGTCAGGGGAGGAACTCGGCGTGACACAGGCACCATCGGTATTGATCCTGGGCGGCTCGGGCCAGGCCGGCGCGGCCACCGCCGCGCTGCTGCGGCGCTGGCACCCGCACCTGCCGCTGACGATCGCGGGCCGCGACCTGGCCCGCGCCGAGCAGGTCGCCGCCGGACTCGGGGCCGCCACCGCGGTCACCGTCGACCTGACCCGTGGCGACCTGGGCCTGCCGGCCGCCCCCCCCGGGGGGGGGCCCCCCGCCGGGGGGGGGCCGGGGGGGCGGCCCCCCCGGGGGGGGGCGCCCCCCCCCCCCGCCACGGGGGCGGGGGCCGGGGGCGCC
>NZ_JBEHZD010000750.1:0-3097 GCF_040240285.1 Streptomyces sp. HSW2009
CCCCCCCACCCCCCCCCGCCGGCCGCGCGGGGGGCTCGCACTTTGTAAAACGAGCCGGGTGGTGAGGCGGCTGCCGCCGCCGGTGGCGGCGAGGGCGGTCTGGGGTAGTCCCCCGCTCCGCCCGGGACGTGGCGGCCGGACCGACCGAGGGTCTCGCGTGCCGCGGCGTTTCGGATGCATCTCGTGACGTACGCGCAGGTCTGCGGCCCGTATCGGCCCCCGAAGTGGGGCGGTACGGGCCGCTTCGGCGTTCGGGGCGGGTGCGAGCGGGCGCGGGCGCGGCTGCGGCTGCGGCTGCGGAGGTGAGGCTGTGGGCTGGTCGCCGGCGCCTGGTGCCCGTGGTGTGGGTGCCGCTGCCGGCACTGCGGTGTGGGCTCCTGCCGCCCGCGGGGCGGGTGCCGCGCGGGCGGGGTGCGGCGCTCGCGGCCCGGTCGGTTCGGGTCAGTCGCAGAACGCCTGGCAGACGGCCTCGTAGCGGTCCGTCCACCAGACGGCGAGGGCGGCGACGGCGGGGAACTGCGGGTCGGCCCGGTGGTCGCCGCGCTGGTAGCGCCAGCGGAGTATCCAGAAGTCGTTGAGCCGCTCCCACCACACCCGGTGCACGGCCGCCGCCATCTCCTGCGGGCTGGCGCCGGTGGCGGCGCGGTAGCCGCGGGCGTACGGGCGGACCTTGGTCAGGGCGAGGGTGCCGCCGGGGCGGACGAAGAAGATCGCGGCGGCGCGTACCGCCTCTTCGGCGCGGGGTTGGACGCCGAGTCGGTCCCAGTCCACGATCGCGGCCGGTTCGGCGCCGCGGTAGAGCAGGTGCAGCGGGTGGAAGTCGCCGTGCACCCAGCTCACGGGCGGGGTGGTGGGGGCGGTCGGGCGGCGGTGGGCGTGGCGTTCGATGAGGGCGCGGCGTTCGATCAGCCGGTGCTCGGCGAGCTCGTCGAACGCGTCCCGCGGGCGGCGGCGCCCGGCCAGCAGGAGCAGTTCGTCGATGAGCGCGAAGGTGTCCGCCGGATCGGCCGGGACCGGCGACCCGGCGGGACCGGTGTCCCCGGCAGCCGCCCCGTACCAGCCGCCGGGGGCCCCGCGGGGCGCGTGGACCGGCAGCGGTGCGGGCGCAGGCGGTGGTGCGGGGGAGGACGCGCGGGGGCCGGGGAGGCGGAGGCCCGGCGGGTGCGGCTCGGCGGCGGGGCCGGTGGCCGTGCCGCCGGCGGCCGTGCCGGTTGCGGAGCCGGGATCGGTGCCGGTTTCGGCGCGCATGACGCGCGCGAGGCGCACGTGGACCAGCCCGAGCAGGGTGCCGAGCCGGCGGCTCTGCGGGGCGGTGAGGTCGCCGCCGTCGCGGTGCACGCCGTCGATCCAGGGGTGCAGTGCGTAGCAGCGTCCGCCGAGCACGGTGACGGTGCTGCCGTCGGCTGCGGCGACCGGGGGCGCGACCGGGATGCCGAGCCCGGCCAGCCGCCAGGTCGCGCGGTGCTGCCGGGCGATGGCGGCCTGGTCGCCGGCGAGGTGGTGCTTGAGGAAGTACTGGCCGCGGGTGGTGGCGAGCCGGTAGCCGCGGTTGAGCAGCCCGTGCGCGAGCGGCCGGCTGGCGAGCGGCTCGCCGGGGCCCTCATAGCGCCTGAGCAGGGCGCCGAGCGTCTCCGGAGCCAGCGATACGGCACCGTGATGGGGGGCGCGCCCGCGGGCGGCGACGGCAGTGAGGGGAGAGCGCAGCACCCGCCAGATGGTAGATCACACAGCGTGCGCGCTCAGCCGCGCTGGGACACCGTCCAGCCGGTGCACGGTGCAGAACTGCGGCTCGATGCGCAGGTAGACCGGGTCGTACGGGTCGCCGTCCGCGGTCTGCGGGGTCGGGCCGAAGCGGGCCAACTCCGCAGCGCACGGCACGAACAGCCGTGCGGTGCCGACGAACTGCACCGACCAGACGTCCCCGGTACTGCCCCCGGCGCTGCCGAGGGAGTCGATGTTGTCGGCGCCGTACGCGACGACGCAGCCCTCACAGGCGCGGTGGTAGCCGTAGCCGCGGTGCATCCGCAGCAGCACCTGGCCGTCGACCACGATGTGCCGGGCGACCGTCACGAACGGCAGCGCCCGCATGCTGACGGAGATCCGGCCGTAGCGGACCTCGCGGATGAGGTCGATCGCGCGGGCGTCGTCCGTGGGTGTGTCGATCGGCATGGCACCACCCTGCCCGCTGGTGGCCGCCCGCCATAGGGGCAGCCGCCCCGACGCACCGGGACGTTGGTCCCGACTGCGGCGGGGTGGCCCGGCCGTGCGGAGGTGAGAGCCGTGCGGATGTGAGAGTCAGGGGCCGTGCGGCCGGCAGGGGCCTTGTGGCCGTCAGGCGCAGGATGCGGGGCGGGCGTCGGCGGGGCGGGTGTGGTCCCGGTCCGCGCGGGGCGACAACACCTGGCCGAGGGTGAGCAGGGTCAGCCCGGCGAGCAGCAGGGCGTTGCCGCCGTAGAAGCGGGCGTCCCAGGTCAGGCCCGGCAGGATGGAGAAGAAGAGGCCCTGGAGGACGACGGAGCCGCCCGTGACCAGGGCGCCGATGCCGTGCAGCGCGGGCCGGGTGACGTGGCGGCGCGCGGTGGGCACGATCCACCCCGTCCTGAGCGTGGCGATCCCGCACCCGATCACCAACAGCCCCAGCAGCATGCCCGTACCGACTACCCACGCCATGGTGTGCTCCGCTCTGCACCGTACGGGGCCGGCAGCGCGCGGGGCGTCCGGCCTGATGCCGACATTGTGGACGGACCCGGTGGTGTCCCACCATGCCGGGACCAGGCAATTCCCACCCGGTTCGGTTGCCGTTCCCGTACGCCGGGCGCCCGGCGCCGTGCGGGGTGTGCGGTGCGCCGTGCGCACGGTCTGTCGGGTACGGGGCGCGCCGCGCGCACGGTCCGTAGCGGGCGGCACGCGGGGTGCGTACGGGGCGCCCGCCGCACCTGGCGACCCCCACCTCACTCCAACCCAACCCACCCCGCCTCCAGGCCACACCCGCTCCCCGCCCCAGGCCACACCCACCGCCGCCAGGCCAGGCGGGCCCCCCCCCCCAGGTGGGACCACCCACTCCAGACGAGCCACCCACCCCGGCAACACACCCAAC
>NZ_JBEHZD010000751.1:0-3094 GCF_040240285.1 Streptomyces sp. HSW2009
GTGCCGCAGCCACGGACCGCCGGGCGGACCGCCGAGTGAGGCCGCGCCCCCGTCGCGTCCTGCGGGGTGCCCTCAGCCGGAGTCCTTGACGGCGCGGTCGGCGGCGAGGAGCACGGGCAGCAGGCCGGGGAAGCGGGACTCGATGTCGTCGGTGCGCAACGAGATGTAGCGCTCGCGGCCCGCGACGCGGGTGTGCGTCCAGCCGGCCCGGCGCAGGATGCGGAAGTGGTAGGAGCCGGTGGCCCGGGTGACCGGCAGGTCGATGTCGCCGCAGCCGACCTCTCCGTCGGCGACCAGCCGGTGGATGATCTCGCGGCGCAGCGGGTCGGTGAAGCCCTGGAGGAATTCGGCCAGGCAGATGTCGGCGGTCGCCGGCTGGTCGGCGTCCGCCGGCGCGGATGCGGTCTTCCTCGCGGTCATCGGTGGCGCACACTCCCCACGTTTCGAAGGTTCTCTAATCGTACTGTACGGTGGCGCACGTTCCATTTAGAGAACTGTCGAAAGGTTTTCTCCGTGTCCCGTCCCCTCCTGGGAACGCTGCTGGCCAGCGGCGCCGCCATCGCCCTCGGCAGTCTCTTCCCGGTGGCCGCCGGCATCTTCCGGCACGTCGACGCCCTGCACACCACCACCCTGCGCTACCTGCTGGCAGCGGTCCTGCTGCTGGCGGTCCTGGCCGGAGTGGAGGGGCGGCGCGCGCTGCGGTTCGACGGCCGGGCGGCGCAGGTCATCGGGCTCGGCGTCATCGGCATCGCCGGGGTCAACCTGCTCTCGTTCGTCGGGCTGGCCAACTCCACCCCGCAGAACACCGCCCTGATCGTCGCCCTACAGCCCTGTATCGCCGTGGTCGTGATGTGGCTGCGTACGCGCCGGGCCCCGGGGCCGGCCAAGCTGGGCGTGACCCTGCTGGCCCTGGTGGGCGTGGCCCTGGTCATCACCAAGGGGAGCATCGGCGGGGCCGTGGCCGGTGGGGTCGGCATCGGGGAGGGGCTGGTGCTGATCGCCGCGCTGCTGTGGGTGCTGTACTCGATCGGGGCGGCCTCCCTGACCGGCTGGTCCCCGCTCCGCTACACCGCCCTGACCTCGGCGGTGGGCGCGGTGGTGATGGCCGCGGTCACTGAGGTCGTCACGCTCGCCGGCGGCGCCCGCACCCCCACCACCGGCGACCTGGCCGCGGTCGCCGTGCCGCTCCTCTACATCGTGCTGGTCTGCGGCGTCGGCGCCATCCTGGCCTGGAACGCCAGCATGAAGATCCTCGGCCCCGGCAACGCCGTCCTCTTCTCCACCCTCATCCCGATCACCGCGCTGACCATCCAGATCGTCCGCGGCTACCGCCCCGGGGCCGTCGAGATCGCCGGGGCCGTGATCGCCGTGACCGCCCTCGTCGCCTCCAGCCTCCTGGACCGGCGCACGGCCCGCCGCGCCGCGACCACCGCCCTCGCCGCGCCGCCCGCCGGCGCCGCTCGCCCCGAACACCCCGAACACCTCGAACGTTCCGGGCGGGCCCACGAGGACGCGACGGCCTGACCCCGTCCGGCCCGCCCGCCAGCCCCCGCCCGGCACCGTCATCGACTTCCCAGAGCCCCCGCCCGTAAGAGAGGCCCCGCATGACCACCAGCACCAGCACCAGCACCAGCGCATCGATCGGCACCGCAACCGAGGCCGGCGGCCCGCTGCGCACCTTGTTCGCCTTCTACGTCACCCAGGACTTCTTCAGCACTGAGCCCGGCGAGTGGCCCGCCATCGCCGACACCCTCCGCACCGCATTCGACGACCTCGCCGGTCGGTACGGCGTGCACGTCCTCGGCACCATCGACGACGATCAACTGACCGTCGGCGCCGCGACCGGTGGTGGCCCCGCCACCGCCTACGTACTCGCCGACGTCCCCGATCTCGACACCGTCAAGCAGCTCTGCAACATCCTCCGCGAACAGACGCACGGCCCTCACCTGCTGTGCAAGTACCTGCGCGTGGAGGCCAGGGTCGGCCGCCCCCTCTTCTTCGCCACCCGCTAGCCCGCCGGGCGCGCGGCGGCTCACCGGCCCCAGGCCCCCGTGGTCCGGGGCGCGGGCGGTGCTCCCGGGTGGCTGCGCGCACCGGCCGGCCCCGCCCTGCGGGCGGGCTATT
This sequence comes from Streptomyces sp. HSW2009, assembly GCF_040240285.1. NCBI lineage: Bacteria > Bacillati > Actinomycetota > Actinomycetes > Kitasatosporales > Streptomycetaceae > Streptomyces > Streptomyces sp. HSW2009. The sequence goes on from NZ_JBEHZD010000751.1 coordinate 2,125, forward strand.
ACCTGGTGCTATCGACAAGTGACATGCTCCACGGGTGCGGAAATCTCCCTGAGACTCAGCTCGACAACTGAGCTGAATCCGGAGCGCCTTCACCGCTATCCGAGCGGTCGGTGGGCGTTTCGGGTCGGGAATGGAGTACCCCCCATGAAGCGCTCCAAGATATTTCTGACGGCTTCGCTCGGCCTCGGCCTGGCCGCCTCGGTCGTGTCCCTGCCGTCCGCCTCCGCCACGTCGGCCAAGACCGCGGACACCCAGGTCAGCACGGCCACCAGCATCGCCGCCTACGAGGCGTCGGGCGAGAACCAGGCCGCGACCAAGGCCTTCTTCGAGGCCGTGATGAAGTCGGCCAAGGCCAAGCAGGCCAAGACCGGCTCGCTGGCCGTCACCGTGACGTACAGCGCGAGACGAGCCCCCACCTTCGCCTCCCAGATCGCCCGCAGCACCCAGATCTGGAACAGCGCGGTGCGCAACGTGCAGTTGCGCGAGGGCTCGGGAAGCTACGACTTCGAATACCGCGAGGGCAATGACTCGCGCGGCTCGTACGCCAGCACCAACGGCCACGGCCGCGGGTACATCTTCCTCGACTACCGGCAGAACCAGCAGTACGACTCGGTGCGGGTCACCGCGCACGAGACCGGTCACGTGCTCGGCCTCCCGGACCGCTACTCGGGTCCGTGCAGCGAGCTGATGTCCGGTGGCGGCCCCGGCACGTCCTGCACCAACCCCTACCCGAACGCGCAGGAGTCCTCCCGCGTGAACCAGCTCTGGGCGAACGGCCTCACGGCGTTCGACAAGGGCTCGTTCCTGAAGGACGCCCGCTGATCGGCCCGTTCGGCGATCGATGAGCGATCCGCGCAGATGATGCGCGGGTGATGCGCGTGTGATGCGGCGGGGGGGCCCCGCCCGCGCACCGCCCCCCCCCCCCCCCCCCCCCCCCCCCCCCCCCCCCCCCCCCCCCCCCCCCCCCCCC
>NZ_JBEHZD010000752.1:0-3080 GCF_040240285.1 Streptomyces sp. HSW2009
GCGGCGTACGGTGCGCCGTGGCGCGGCCCGGGCGGGTGCGGTGCTGACGCGTTGGCGTTAGCTGGCGCGGTGGCGGACGCGTGGCGGGCGGCTGGTGCATCGGCGGTGGCCGGGCGCGTTGACAGCCCCTCTCCCGACCAGCATGCTGAGCAACCGCTTAGTCCATGGTCGTGCGGGGGCGGGGCGCCGCGGCGCCCGCACGTGCGCCGCCCGCGCGGCGCGGCTCATCGGGAGGCACGGCATGGCAGGACCCCGGATCTTCACCTCGCTCGACGCGTTGCAGCAGGCGATCGGCGCGGAGCTCGGGCCGAGCGAGTGGCTGGAGGTCGACCAGCGCCGGATCGACCTGTTCGCCGAGGCGACCGGGGACCACCAGTGGATTCACGTGGACCCGCAGCGGGCCGCGACCGGCCCGTTCGGCACCACCATCGCCCACGGCTATCTGACGCTCGCGCTGGTCCCCGCGTTCTTCCCGCAGTTGCTGCGCGTCGAAGGGGTGCGGATGGGCGTCAACTACGGCGTGAACAAGGTGCGCTTCCCGGCCCCGGTGCCGGTCGGCTCCCGACTGCGGGCCACCGGGCAGATCACCGAGGCCGTCGCCGTACCGGACGGCATCCAGCTCACCACGGTGCTCACCATCGAGCGCGCGGGCGGCGGCGACCGCCCGGTCTGCGTGGCGGAGTCGGTCAGCCGCTACTACCACTAGCCGCGCGGGGAGGCGCGCCCCCAGCCGGCTCGCGCCCCCGGGAGCGGCCGGGCCGCCGGCCCACTGCCCCCGCTGGCCCCGCCGTACCGCTGACCCCGCTGGCCCGCCACGGGCCGCCCGGCCGCCGCCCCACCGGGGCCGGCGCGCTACGCGGCCCGGTCAGCGGCCCCGACCATGCGCAAGGCCAGACCCGCGTAGAGCTCGCCGACCTCGCGGGGGGCGCGCCGGCCGTCGGCGCTGAACCAGCGGGCGACGTCGATGCAGAGCGAGAGGACGGCGAGCGTGGTGCCCGGCACGTCGGCGACGTCGAAGTCGCCGGAGCGCACCCCGTCCTCGATGATGCGGCGCACCGCGGCGTCGGTGGCCCGGCGCATGCCCACGATCTCCACCCGGTGCTCGGGGCTGAGCGCGTCCAGTTCGTACTGCACCACGCGGGCGGTGGTGTGGTGCTCGGCGTGCCAGTGCACGAAGGCCCGCACGGCGTCGGCGAGCCGCTGCGGCGGGCTGCCGGCGGCCAGCGCGGGGCGCTCCAGGATGTCGAGCGCCAGCCGGTGGCCGACCAGGCTGATCTGGTAGAGCAGCGCTTCCTTGGTCTTGTAGTGGATGTAGAGGGCGGCCGGGCTCATGCCGGCGCGGCCGGCGATGTCGCGGGTGGTGGTGGCGTGGTAGCCGCGCTCGGCGAACGCCTCGACCGCGGCGACGACCAGCCGCCGGGCGGCGTCCGGGGTGACGTCCGCCCATTCCTCCTCGGGCTGCTGCGCCTGCGCGCTCATACGGGCCCCGCTCTGCCAGCCCGCCACGGACCTTCCGCGGCGGGGGCTCACCATACCGCGCGGGTGAGCGAGCGCTTAGGAGCCGCTGGCGCCGCACGGTCGACAGGCCCGTACGCCCGGGCCGGCATCCACACGGACACGGTGCGGAGACACCGGTACCGCGGGTACGGGCACCGCGGGTACGGGCACCGCGGGTACCAGTACCGCGGGTACCAGTACCGCGGGCATCGGCAACCGCGACACCGGTACGGCCGGTACCCGCATGGCAGACACGGGTACCGCCAGCACCCGCATGGCAGACACGGGTACCGCCAGCACCCGCACGGCAGACACCGGCACCGGCACCGGCACCCGCACCGCAGACACCCGCATGCACAACACCGGCACCGCTAGCACCCGTACAGCAGACACTGGTACCACCGGCACCAGCACCCCAGGTACCCGTATCCACAGCACCGGCGCGGCCAGCACCCGTACGGCAAACACGGGTACCGCCAGCACCCGCACAGCGAACACTGGCACCGCCGACACCCGCACCGCAGGTACCCGTACGCCAGACACCCGCACCGCAGGTACCCGTACCACCGACACCGGTGCCACCCACGCCCACGCCCACGCCCACGCCTACGCCCACGCCCACGACCCAGCCGCCCCACCGCACTCCCACCCCACGCGCTGTCGCCGCCCCGTGCGCTCCGGGGCGCGCTCGGGACCCGGGCAGGGAAACCTAACGGCGTTAGGTTCTGGTGGGGTGCGACCTACCATGGGGCGCATGGCCCGTCCCCGTCAGCCGCTGCTCAGTCGTGAGCGCATCGCCACGGCCGCGCTCGGGCTCGTGGACGCCGAGGGGTTGCAGGCGTTCTCGACCCGGCGGCTCGCCGGTGCGCTCGGGGTCAGCGGGCCGTCGCTGTACAACCACTTCCAGGCCAAGGGCGAGATCCTGGACGCGGTGGCCGATGCGGTGATCGCGGAGGTGGACCTGTCGATGTTCGGGCCCGACCCGGCGCCGCCCTGGCGTACGGCGCTGCACGACTGGGCCCGTTCCTACCGCGCGGCGCTGACCGCGCACCCGCATGTGGTGCCGCTGCTGGCACAGGGCCCGCGGCGGCGGCCGGCGGCGCTGCGGATGGCCGACGCGGTGTTCGGTGCCATGGTGCGGGCCGGCTGGCCGCCCGCCCAGGCGACCCGGGTCGGCGCGCTGCTCCGGTACTTCGTCACCGGCTCCGCGCTCGGCTCCTTCGCCGGGGGTTTCGTGGCCGACCCGGGCGCGTACGACCCGGCGGCCTATCCGCACCTGGGCCGGGCGCACCTGCTGCCCGCGCACCAGCAGCAGGTGGACGAGGGAGCGTTCGCGATGGGGCTCGGGGCGCTGCTCGACGGGCTTGAGCTCCAGTTCCAGCGGCTGAGCTGACCTGTTTCCAGCGGCTGGGCCGGCCCGTGCCGGCGACCGGGTCGAGCCGTTGCCGCGGCCGGGTGGGGGCCGGGGGGGGGGGGGCGGGGGCCCCCCCCCCCCGCCCCCCCGCGGCGCCACGGGGGCAGCCGGTTCCTTACCAGGAACACGGCTGCTTTCGGCCGACCCCAGGACGGAGGCACGATGGGGC
>NZ_JBEHZD010000753.1:0-3071 GCF_040240285.1 Streptomyces sp. HSW2009
GGTCGTCGTCCTCTTCTTCGTGCGGGGGGGGGGGGGGGGGGGGGGGCCGCGCTCCGGGGGGGGGGGGGGGCCGGGGGGGGCCGGGGCGCACCAGCCCCGCGTAGGCGTCGGGTCGGCGGTCCCGGTAGAAGGCCCACTCCTGGCGCACCTGCTCGATCAGGTCGAAGTCCAGGTCGCGGACGAGCAGTTCCTCCGCCCGGTCGCTGGCGACCTCGCCGACGGCCTGCCCGCGCGGGTCCACGAAGTAGGAGGTGCCGTAGAAGTCGTCGTCGCCGTACTCTTCGACGCCCACCCGGTTGATGGCGGCCACGAAGTACGCGTTGGCGACGGCGGCTGCCGGCTGTTCGAGTCGCCACAGGTGGCTGGAGAGTCCGCGGGCGGTGGCCGAGGGGTTGTAGACGAGCTGGGCGCCGCCGAGGCCGAGTTCCCGCCAGCCCTCGGGGAAGTGCCGGTCGTAGCAGATGGTCACGCCCACCTTGCCGACCGCGGTGTCGAAGACCGGCCAGCCGGTGTTGCCCGGCTTGAAGTAGTACTTCTCCCAGAAGCCGGGGAGTTGCGGAATGTGGTGCTTGCGGTACTTGCCGAGGTAGCTGCCGTCCGCGTCGATGACGGCGGCGGTGTTGTAGTAGACCCCCGGCTGCTCGACCTCGAAGACGGGGGCGACGATCACCAGTCCCGTCTCCCGGGCGAGTTCCCGCATCCGGGTGATCGTCGGCCCGTCCGGCACCGGCTCCGCCCAGCGGTAGTGCGCGGAGTCCTGCACCTGACAGAAGTACGGGGCGTTGAAGACCTCTTGGAAGCCGATCACCCGGGCGCCCTGTTCGGCTGCCCTACGGGCGTGTTCCACATGCCCCGCGATCATCGAATCGGTGTCGCCCGTCCAGGTCGCCTGCACCAGCGCAGCACGTACAACAGTGGCCATGAGCTGCTCCTTCGTCGCCGTCAACCAGCAGTGAGCCAGCGCTCCACACGCGTAGATCACGTGAGGATGTGACCGTAAGGCCCGTCACGGACGGTGGCAAGACCATCTGCGGCGAGCGACGAAGTCGATCACATTCCAGGGCCTGTCAGGTGATGTCGGGGACGCCCGGGACGCCCGCGATGCGCAGTGCGTGCACGGTGTCCTGGTAGTGGTGGGCGGAGATGCCGCGGGCCGCTTCGAGCAGCGGCGGCAACAGCGCGCCGTGGCCGTCGGCCACCACCTGCGCGCTCTCGCTGCTGCTGCGGGCGCGGACCAGGGCGGCGAGCAGGGCGACCGTCAGCGGGCGGGCGCCGGCCGCGTCGAGCGCGGTGGCCGCGGCCGACACCTCGGCCACCGGGCGGGCCACGCCCTGCCGGAGCAGCAGGGCGCACTCCCGGTGCCGGCCGGCGGCGTCGAGCCCGGCGACCGCGGCGGCGAAGTCGGCCGGCGGCAGCGAACCCACCTCCCACAGCAGCGTCGCCACGTCCGCGCCGAGCCCCTCCCGCTCCAGCGCCACCACGAGCGGCGGCAGTCGGCGCGCCGGCCATCGGGCGCTCTCGCACAGCACGGCGTGCGCCTCACCACTGCGCCGGGCGCCCCGCAACCATGCGATCCGCGCCGCGACCTCCGCCGCGGCCCGCGGGTGGGACGGGGTTGGCGGGTCTGCCGGGCCGGACGGGGCGGGGGGCTCGAACGGGTCCGCCGGGCCGGGCGCACCGCGCGGGGGCGGCGCATCGGAGCCGACCGGCCCACCTGGCAGACCCGGCCCACCTGACGCGGCGGGCCCGCCCGGCACGCCCGACCCACCTGACCTGTCTGGCAGGGCTGGCGACGAAGGTGTAACTGCCTCTTGTCGTACGGGAGTTGAGGGTACGGAGCGCCACGGGGCCGCGGCGCGCGGCGGGCCCACGGGGCCGGTGGGGACGCCACGTCCGGCCGCGAACGCGGGGTCGGACGGGTCTACGGGAGCGAAGGGCCCGGCGGGGGCGGCGGGGGCGGTGGGGGTGGTGGGGGCGAACGACCCGGCGGGATCAGCGGGGGCGAACGACCCGGCAGGGTCTGCGGGAGCGAAGGGCCCAGCCGATGCGGGCGCCCACCCCTCCCCCGGCGGTGGGGCCGTCGGGGCCGTCGCCGACGGCGGTACGGCGCCCCGCGTCAGATCCGGGACCGGCTCCGGGACCGGCTCCGGGACCGGCCCCGGCGCGAGCTGTGGGGCGGGCTGTGAGGCGGGCCCCGCCCCGAACCGCGGGGCCGGCCCCGGCCCGAACTGTGGCCCGGGCTCCGGCGCCGGCTGCGCCGCCGGCTCCGGCGCCGACGCGGAATCCGACGTGGGCTCCGGCACGGAATGCGATGCCGGCTGCGGCGCGGGCTTCGGGCTCAGGCGGGCGCGGAGTTCGGCGCAGCGGGCCCGCGCCCGTTCGCAGTCGTCCTGGGCCCAGGCGAGGTCGGCGGCGTACCGGGCGGCTGCGGCCTCGCCCCGCGCGCTCCGTTCGGCCCGGGCGGCGGCGAGCAGTTCGTGCTGGCGGCGCTGGGCGCGGGCGCCCTCGGTGATCATCGCGGCGAGCCGTTCCTCAAGGACGGCCCGGCTGCCGGGGCGGGCGTCGAAGGCGGCGGTCGCGGCCCGGTACAGCCAGCCGGCCCGCTCCCGCGCGAGGGCGGCGGAGGCCGGGTCGCGCACCGTCGCCAGGTCGTGCAACAGCGCCTCGACCACGTCCCAGGGCGGTATTTCTCGACCGTCAAGACAGTCGATCAGGCCCTGTGGGTCGCGCTCGGCGAAGACCTCGTACCAGCCGGCGCGCGTGTCCAGTGCCCCGGTCAGCGCGCGCAGGAACCGGGCCAGTTCGGCCACGGCGGGCAGGTCCGTATCAATGGGACGCATCAACCTCCCCTTCCGTCGCACCACCCCGGTCCCGTACCAGGAATATCAGGAGCATCGGGAGTGCCAGGAGCACGGGGCCACCCGCCCCGGGGGGGCCCGGGGTCCGGGGCCCGGCGGCCCCGCGCGGCCCGGCGCGCGCCCCCGCCCCCCCCCCCGCGCGCCGCCGGCGGAGCGGGGCGGGGGGGGGGGGGGGGGGGGGGGGGGGGGGGGGGGGGGGGGGGGGGGGGGGGG
>NZ_JBEHZD010000754.1:0-3069 GCF_040240285.1 Streptomyces sp. HSW2009
CCCCCCGGGGGGGCCCACCGGCCGGCCGGGCCGGGGGGGGGGGGGGCGCGGGTCGGGGGGGGGGGCGGCCACGCGCCCGCCGGCACCGCGCGCCGCTCCCCGACGCCGTCGGCCGGCCCGGATCAGGCGCGGTAGATGGCCTCGATCTCGTCGGCGAAGTCCTTGGCCACCACGTTGCGCTTGAGCTTCATCGACGGCGTCACGTGGCCCGAGTCCTCGGTGAACTGCGTCGCCAGGATGCGGAACTTGCGGACCGACTCGGCCTTGGAGACCGCCGCGTTGCCGTCGTCCACCGCACGCTGGATCTCGGCCAGCAGTTCGGGGTCGGCGCGCAGCGCGGCCGGGGCGGCGTCGGCCTTGCCCTGTTCGGCCGCCCAGCGCGGCAGGAACTCCTCGTCCAGTGTGATCAGCGCGCCGACGAACGGCCGCGCGTCGCCCACCACCATGCACTCGGCGACCAGCGCGTGGGCCCGGATGCGGTCCTCGATGACGGCTGGGGCGACGTTCTTGCCGCCGGCCGTCACCAGGATCTCCTTCTTCCGGCCGGTGATGGTCAGATAGCCGTCCTCGTCCAGCGTGCCGATGTCGCCGGTGTGGAACCAGCCGTCGGACAGCGCCTCCGCGGTGGCCGCCTCGTTGTTCCAGTAGCCGCTGAACAGGTGCTCGCCGTGCAGCAGCACCTCACCGTCGTCCGCGATGCGCACCACCGAACCGGGCAGCGGCTGCCCGACCGTGCCGATCTTCTGCCGGTCCCACGGGTTGAAGGTGGTGGCCCCGCAGGACTCGGTGAGCCCGTAGCCCTCCAGGACGGTCAGCCCGATGCCGCGGTAGAAGTGGCCGAGCCGCTCGCCCAGCGGCGCGCCGCCGGAGATCGCGTGCGTGGCCCGGCCGCCGAGCACCGCACGGAGCTTGCGGAAGACCAGGACGTCGAAGAGCTTGTGCCGCAGCCGTACGCCGAGCGGCACGCCGCCGGGGGCGTCCAGGGCCCGGCTGTAGGCGATCGCGGACTCGGCCGCCCGGTCGAAGATCTTGCCCTTGCCGTCCGCCTGCGCCTTGGCCCGGGCCGCGTTGTAGACCTTCTCGAAGACCCGCGGCACGCCGAGGATCAGCGTCGGGCGGAACGCGGCCAATTCGGTGGTCAGCGTCTTCACGTCGGCCACGTGCCCGAGCTTGACCGGTGCCAGCACCGACGCCACCTGGATCAGCCGCCCGAAGACGTGCGCCACCGGCAGGAACAGCAGTACGGACGACTCGTCGGTACGGAAGATCGGCTTCAGCCGCTCCACCGCGTTGCCGCACTCGGCGAAGAAGCTGCGGTGGGTCAGCACACAGCCCTTGGGCCGCCCGGTGGTGCCCGAGGTGTAGACGAGGGTCGCCGGCGAGTCGGCCGTGGCCACCGCGCTGCGCTCGTCCACCGCCTGGTCGCTGACGTCGGCACCGGCGGTCGCGCGCGCCGCGCGCGCGCCCCCCTCGATCTGCCACACCTGCCCGAGCCCCGGCAGCCGGTCGCGCACCGCCTCCCCCACGCGCAGGTGTTCCGGCGTCTCCACCACGCAGGCCACGGCGCCCGAGTCGCCCAGAATCCACTGCACTTGTTCGGCCGAGCTGGTCTCGTAGACGGGGACGACCACGCCGCCCGCGCTCCAGATCGCGAAGTCCAGCAAGGTCCACTCGTACCGGGTACGCGACATCAGGCCGACCCGGTCACCCGGGCGGATGCCGGCGGCGATCAGTCCCTTGGCCGCGGCGCGCACCTCGGCGAGGAATTCCGCGGCCGACACGTCCTGCCACTGGTCCCCGACCTTGCGGCCCAGCACGGCGACGTCTGGATGTTGGGCGGCGTTGCGCCGGATGAGGTCCGTCAGATTGCCGTCGGCCGGCACTTCGTAGAGGGCCGGGAGGCTGAACTCGCGCAAGACTGCTGCTCCTCGTCGGGCGCCGGCGCCACAAGGCCGTGGCGTGCTACCTCGGCTGCGGTCCATCAAGGCAGTGCGATAGGGACTGCCCGGACGTTACCCATCGGTACGGCTAGGGGGATAGGGGTCATGCTGAGATGTCTTATGCGTCACACATAACGGAGGTGGCTTCGCGCACAGTAGTCCCAAACGGGGGTGACGCGGAAGTAACCGCAGGTGGGGGCCCTTCCTGCGGGCGACTTAACGGTTCTAAGGTGTGTCGCATGCGAGTTCACGTGGTCAGTGATGTGCATGGCAACAGTCAAGACCTCGGCAAGGCGGGCACCGGGGCCGATGCCCTGATCTGCCTGGGCGACCTGGTGCTCTTCCTCGACTACGCGGACCACTCGCGCGGCATCTTCCCCCGGTTGTTCGGCGTCGAGAACGCCGACCGCATCGTGGCGCTGCGCACCGCCCGCCGCTTCGAGGAGGCCCGCACCTTCGGCCGCGAACTCTGGGCCGAACTGGAGGCGCGCACCGGCGGCAGCCGCGAGGTGGCCATCGAGAGCGCGGTGCGCGCGCAGTACGCGGACCTCTTCGCCGCCTTCCCGACGCCGACCTACGCCACGTACGGCAACGTGGACATCCCGTCGCTGTGGCCCGAGTACGCCGGCCCCGGCACCACCGTCCTGGACGGCGAGCGGGTGGAGATCGGCGGGCGCGTCTTCGGCTTCGTCGGCGGCGGGCTGCGCACACCCATGCGCACCCCGTACGAGATCGACGACGAGACGTACGCGGCCAAGATCGCCGCGCTCGGCGAGGTCGACGTGTTGTGCACGCACATCCCGCCCGACGTGCCCGAGCTGTGTTACGACACGGTCGCCCGCCGCTTCGAGCGCGGCAGCTCGGCCGTCCTGGACGCGATCCGAACCACCCGGCCGGCCTACGCACTCTTCGGCCACGTGCACCAGCCGCTGGCCCGCCGGATGCGGGTGGGCAGCACCGAGTGCGTGAACGTGGGCCACTTCGCCTCGACGGGCACGCCCTGGGTGCTGGAGTGGTGAGCCGCCGGCCGGGCTGATGCGGGTCGGGTCGCCGTCCCGGTCTCTTATTCACATCTGACGCTGCCGCCGATAAGCCGTGTGGAGATCTCGGGGGTGGCCGGTTGATTAAA
>NZ_JBEHZD010000755.1:0-3066 GCF_040240285.1 Streptomyces sp. HSW2009
GGGGGGGGGGGGGGGGGGGGGGGGGGGGGGGGGGGGGGGGGGGGGGGGGGGGGGGGGGGGGGGGGGGGGGGGCCCCGGGGGGGGGGGGCCCCCGCCAGGTCAGCCGGGTCAGCCCTTGACGTTGACCCCGGCCCAGGCCGCGTCGACGGCCTTGACCTCGGTGCTGCCGGCGCCGTAGAGGTCGGTGGCGGCCTTCAGAGTGCCCTCACGCGCCTCGTGGTAGTCGGTGGTGGAGGTGAAGTACTTGGTCAGTGCGGAGTACCAGATCTTCAGGGCCTTGTCCCGGCCGATGCCGGTGACCGTGGACCCGTCCTTGGTGGGGCTGTCGTAGCTGACCCCGTCGATGACCTTCTTGCCGCTGCCCTCGGACAGCAGGAAGAAGAAGTGGTTGGCCACGCCGGAGGAGTAGTGGACGTCGAGGTTGCCCACCCCGGCCGACCAGTAGTCGGCCGACCGGCCGTCCCGGCTCGGCTTGTCCTGGTAGCGCAGCGGCGTGCCGTTCCCGTTGACGTCGATCTTCTCGCCGATCAGGTAGTCGCCCCGGTCGTTGGCGTTGTTCGCGCTGTACTCGACGCCGGTGCCGAATATGTCCGAGGTCGCCTCGTTGAGACCGCCGGACTCGCCGCTGTACTCCAGGCCGGCGGTGGCCGAGGTCACGCCGTGGCTGAACTCGTGGCCGGCCACGTCGAGCGAGGTCAGCGGCTTCTTGTTGCCCGCGCCGTCGCCGTAGGTGATGGCGAAGGCGTTGTCGTCCCAGAACGCGTTGACGTAGTTGCGGCCGTAGTGCACCCGGCTGTACGGGGCCTTGCCGTCGTTCTTGATGCCGTTGCGGCCGAAGGTCTTCAGGTAGAAGTCCCAGGTGGTGGCCGCACCGAAGGCCGCGTCGACGGCCGCCGTCTGGTTGTTGCTCGGCAGCCCGTTGCCCCACTTGTCGTCGGCGTCGGTGAAGACCGTGCCCTTGCCGCTCTGGCCGCCCTTGAGGTCGTAGGTGGTGTGGCCACCGCGACCGGTGTCGGTGAGCTGGTAGGTGCTGCCCTGCTTCTTCGACGCGATGGGCACCGTGCCGCTGTACTGGCTGGTCCCGGTGCCGTTGTGGATGGCCTGGTGGCGGTAGAGCTCCCGGCCGGTGTTGGCGTCCGTGACCACGTGCAGCCGGCTGGGCGTCCCGTCCTGCTGGACACCGCCGACGACGGTCTCGTACGCGAGGACGGGCTTGCCGGACGCGGCCCAGATCACCTTGCGCGGCGCCTGGTCGGCGGCGGCGTCGTCGACGTCCGCGGTGGCGGCGCGCAGCGCGCTCGCCGCGGCGGCCTTCGGAGCCAACTTCGGCTGGAGCGAGGCCACCGCGAGCCGGGCGTTGGTCGCCCGACTCACGTCCTTGACGTCGCCGTTCGCCGCACGGTGCACGACGAGGTCGCCGCCGAGCACCGGAAGGCCCGCGTAGGTGCGCTCGTAGCGGGTGTGCGTGGTGCCGTCGGCGTCCTTGATCGTGTCCTTGACGACGAGCTTTTCCTGGGCGTCGAGCCCGAGCGCGGTGGCGGTCGCCGCCGGGCTGTGCTCCGACTGCTGGGCGCTGGCCGTGCCGGTCGTGCCGGCGGTGAAGCCGGTGGCGAGCAGCGCGGCGGCGAGCGTGGCCGCGCCGCCCGACAGGGCCAGGGCACGACGGCTTCTGCGACCGGCGACCGCGGTGGCGGAGCGGGCTGCGCGGGGGGTGCGGGAGGTGCTGGACACGTGACACTCCTTTGTTGCGGGGGAGTTGGCCCGACGGACGCCGGGCCAACGAACAACGGTCAGGTCCTTGCTGAGCGCTGACCCTGCATCAATGAACGTGCACCTGTCACACACCAGATGTCGGCATATACGGGCTGATGAGCGACTGGCGATCCCCTTGTTCACACAACGACAAAGGGCCGTACACGAGAGGAATTCTGGGGACAACTTCGCGCAATGCTGCGTGCAAGCTCCCCACATGTGCGGTGGCGTGTTAAGGGGGCTCGTGTCCGGGCGGTCCGTGTCCGAGCAGAGGCCGGCGCCTCCGCGCTTCCGCGGCTCCATGTGTCATGTGCGTGGGAGCGGGGGCCACCCGTATGCGCGGGAGCGGGGGCAAGGGTTAGGGCCGGAGGGCAGCCGGGAGTCAAGGAGACCCAGGACAACAGGCAGGAGCCCGACACAGGTGCGGGAGCCGCAGCGCAAGAGCGGGCGCCGGGAGCAGGGCGGGAGTCCGGGGGAAGAAGGAAGGCCGGGAAATAATCGATTATGCCCCAGATCGTCTATGGTGTGGCGCATGACGCAGAGAGCCGACCACGCCGCCGCGCCGGGGAAGCAGATGCTCTCCGAGCAGGTCTACGCACGACTGCGGGACGCGATCATGCGCGGCGACTTCGCCCCCGGCGACGCGCTCAAGCCGCAGGAGCTCGCCAAGGCACAGGGCGTGAGCCTGGCCGTGGTGCGCGAGGCGCTGGTCCGGGTGGTGGGTGAGGGGCTCGCCGACCGGCTGCCGAACCGCGGCTTCGCCGTGCCCGCCCACTCCGACCGCCGCTGGCAAGAGATCGCGGAGGCCCGCCGGGCCGTCGAGCCGGTCGTGCTGCGGCTGTCGATCGAGCGCGGGGACGTGGAATGGGAGGCCCGGGTGCGGGCCGCCCACCACCGCCTGGCGCGCACCCCGCCCTACCTGCCCGACGAGGGCACGCACTACAGCAGTGCCTGGGCCGAGGCGCACCGGGTGTTCCACCGCACGCTGCTGGACGGCTGCGGCAATCCGCTCCTGCTGGAGACCTTCGACCGGATGTGGACCGCGAGCGAACTCGCCCGGCGCTGGTCGGCCCGGCGCGCCCCGGACCGGGACGGTGTCGCGGAGCACCGCCACTTGGAGGAGGCGGCGTTGGCCCGCGACGCCGACACCGCCGCCGACGTACTGACCCGCCACCTCACCCTGACCGCCGCGGCGCTGGCCGAGCCCGGGGGGGGGGGGGGGGCGCCCCGGGGGGGGGGGGGGGGGGGGGGGGGGGGGGGGGGGGGCGGCGGGCGCGGGGGGGGGGGGGGGGGGGGGGGGGGGGGGGGGGGGGG
>NZ_JBEHZD010000756.1:0-3062 GCF_040240285.1 Streptomyces sp. HSW2009
CCCCCCCCCCCCGCCCGCGGGCGGGGGGGCCGGCCCGGCGGCGGCGGGCGCCGCGGCGGGGGCCCGGGGGGGGCCGGCCCCCCCCCCCCCCCCCCCCCCCCGGGCCGCGGCGGCGGGGGGGGGGGGGGGGGCCCCGCCGGAGGAGCTGACGCGTGCGCTGGACGCCGAGTTCACCGCGGAACTCGCCGCGTTCGCCCGGGCCAGGGAACTCACCCTGGGCACGGTCGTACAGACCGTCTGGGCCCTGACCCTCGCCGCCTGCACCGGCCGCACCGACCTGCTCTTCGGCACCGTCGTCTCCGGCCGCCCAGCCGAGGTGCCCGGCGTGACGCAGATGGTCGGACTCTTCGTCAACACCGTCCCGGTCCGGGTCGGGCTGCGCCCGCAGGAGTCGCTGCTCGACCTGGCCACCCGGGTGCAGGAGGAGCTGACCACGCTGCTGCCGCACCACCACCTGGGCCTGGCCGACATCCAGCGCGAGACCGGCATCGGCACGCTCTTCGACACGCTGACGGCCGTCGAGAACTACCCGGTGGACGACCTGACGGAGCTCACCGCCGGCACCGGCCTCACCGTCGCCGACGTCCACGGCCAGGACGCCACGCACTACCCGCTGACCTGCGTCGCCATCCCCGGCGAGCAACTGACGCTGCGGCTGAAGTACCAGCCGGACGCGGTGGACGCGCAGGCCGTGGAGCGGATCGCGGAGCGGGTACGGGCCGGGCTGCGCGCCCTGCTGACCGAGCCGCACACCCCGGTGGGCGCGCTCGACCTGGCGCTGCCCGCCGAGCGCGCCGCCCTCGCCGAACGCCAACACGGCCCGACCCCGCCGCCGCCCGCCACCTGGGCCGAACTGGTCGGCGCCCAGGTGCGCAGCCGCCCGCAGGCCGTCGCCGTGACGGGACCCGCGGCCACGGAGGCTTCTGCTGCGCCGGGTGGGCCGGGTGCCTTGGGCGCGGCGGACGCGGCGGGCGGGTCGGGAGCCGCCGGTGGGCCGGGCGCCGCCGGCGCGCCCCGCACCGAATTGACCTACGCCCAACTACACGCAGCAGCCGGAGAGTTGGCGGTCCGTCTGATCGCACACGGGGCCGGCCCCGGCCGGCTGGTCGCCGTCGTGCTGCCGCGCTCGGTCGACCTGGTCGTCGCCCTCCTGGCGGTGCAGCGGGCCGGCGCCGCCCATCTGCCCGTCGACCCCGACTACCCGAGCCAGCGCATCGCCTACATGCTCACTGACGCCGCCCCGACACTCGTCCTCACCACCGCCGGCCTCGCGCCCCGGCTGGCCGCGACCGACGCCACGGTGCTGCACCTGGCGGACCTGACCGGCCCTGCCGCGCCGCCCACTGACCCGGACGCCCCGCCGACCCGGGCGCTGCTGGACACCGCCACGCCGCGCGACGCCGCGTACGTCATCTACACCTCGGGCTCCACCGGCCGGCCCAAGGGCGTGGTGATCGAGCACCACGGCCTGGCCGCGCTGGCCGCCGCGCAGGCCGACCGGCTCGCCATCGACCCGGAGAGCCGCGTCCTGGCGCTCGCCTCGCCGTCCTTCGACGCCTCGGTGATGGAGACGCTGATGGCGCTGGCCACCGGCGCCACCCTGGTCGTCCCGCCGCCGGGCCCGCTCGCCGGCGAACTCCTCGGCGAGGCGCTCGCCCACCACCGCATCACCCACGCCCTGATCCCGCCCACCGCCCTCACGGGCCTCGAACCCACCGGCCTCGACCACCTGCGGACCCTCGTCGTCGGCGGCGAGGCGTGCCCGGCCGAACTGGTGGCCCGCTGGGCGCCGGAGCGGCGCATGGTCAACGCGTACGGGCCGACCGAGGCGACCGCCTGCGTGACCATGAGCTCACCCCTCACCGGCGCGGCGACCCCGCCGATCGGCAGCCCGCTGCCCGGCGTCACCGCGCACGTCCTCGACCCGCTGCTGCGCCCGGTGCCACCCGGTGTGGTGGGCGAGTTGTACGTGGCCGGGGCCGGCGTGGGACGCGGCTACCTGGGCCGGGCCGCGCTCACCGCCCAGCGCTTCACGGCCAGCCCCTTCGGCCCGCCGGGCGCCCGCATGTACCGCACCGGGGACCTGGTCTCCTGGGGCGAGGACGGGCAACTGCGCTACCACGGCCGTGGCGACGACCAGGTCAAGGTCCGCGGCTTCCGGGTGGAACTCGGCGAGATCGCCACCGCCTTGACCCGCTCGCCGCAGGTGCGTACGGCCGCGGTCGTGGTCCGCTCGGACGGCGGACCCGGCCGGCTGGTGGGGTACGTCGTCCCGGCAGTACCGACTGTGCCGGCGGTCCCGGCTGCCGCGCCTGCTGCGTCGGCTGTGCAACCAACCCAACCCACCCCGATCGACACCGAAGCCCTGCGGGCGCGGCTCGCCGTCGAGTTGCCCGAGCACATGGTGCCCGCGGCGCTGGTCGTCGTGGAGCGGCTGCCGGTGACCGCCAACGGCAAGCTCGACCAGGCGGCCCTGCCCGCCCCGGACTTCGCCGCCGGCATCGGGCGGGAGAAGCCGGTGGGGCGGGTCGAAGAGGTGCTGGCCGAACTGTTCGCCGCGGTGCTCGGGCTGCCCGCGGTCGGGGCCCAGGACAGCTTCTTCACCCTCGGCGGCGACAGCATCCTGTCCCTGCAACTGGTGGCCAAGGCCCGTGCGGCGGGCATCGGGCTCAGCCCGCGCGAGGTCTTCGAAGAGACCACCGTACGGCGGCTGGCCGCCCTCGTCGGAGCGCGGGGTGGAGCCGCGGGACTGACCGGTCCCACAGGCCCCACCGACCCCGCCGGCCAGCAGGCCCCCGCGCTCCCCGCACCGAGCGGCCCCGCACCGCTCACCCCGATCATGCGATGGCTGGCGGAACGCGGCGGACCCACCGCCCGGTTCAGCCAGTCCATGCTGCTCACGCTGCCCAGCGGCGTCGAAGCCGGCGCCCTGGAAGCGGTGTTGGCCGCCCTCGTCGACCGGCACCCGATGCTGTGCGCCTCCGTCGACCTGACCGCCGAACACGGCACGTTCGCGGCGCCCGGGGGTGCGGTGCCGCCGGCCGGTGGCGCGCTGGCGGCCG
>NZ_JBEHZD010000757.1:0-3043 GCF_040240285.1 Streptomyces sp. HSW2009
CCCCCCCCCCCCCCCCCCCCCCCCCCCCTCTCCCCCCCCCCCCCCCCCCCCTTCCCCCCCCCCCCCCCCCCCCCCCCCCCCCCCCCCCCCCCCCCCCCCCCCCCCCCCCCCCCCGGGGGGGGCCCCCCCCCCCTCGCCGAGCCCGGTGGCGCCGCCCCGGTGTACGGCCGGCCCGGCGGCGCCCCGGCGTGCGCTCAGCCCGCCGCGCCCACCGGCCAGGTGTGCACCGGCTCTCCGGTACGCATCAGGGTGCAGTACCGGCGTGTCATGGCCGCGCGGGCGGCCTCCCTGGCCCGACCGGTCGCGAGCGTGTGGTGGTAGGTGTCGGACTGCCAGGAGGCGCCGTTGGTCCGCCGGCGACAGCGTTCGGCGATCACGCCGAGGTAGCGGTCCCGGTCGGTCGGCTCCACGCCCCAGGCGTCGAGGCCCGCCGCGGCCAGCGGCAGCAGTTCCTCCAGGACCAGTCGTACGGCCGGGGTACGCGCCACCGACGGCCCGCGGCCCGGGCGCGGCCAGTGCAGCCGTGCCTCGATGCCGTCCCGACAGGCGACGTCGAAGTTCTCCGCCGCCATCGCGAACGGCAGCCGGGTCCACACCGGGCGCGGCTGCTCGCACAAGGCCCTGACCAGGCCGTAGTAGAAGGCCGTATTGGCGATGACGTCGGCGACGGTGGGCCCCGCTGGCAGCACCCGGTTCTCCACGCGCAGGTGCGGCACCCCGTCGGAGACCGCGTACACCGGTCTGTTCCAGCGGTAGATGGTGCCGTTGTGCAGCGTCAGTTCCGAGAGGTGCGGGGCGCCGCCGTCGTCGAGCACCTTCATCGGGTCCTCGTCGCTACTGATCGGCAGCAGCGGGGGGAAGTAGCGGAGGTTCTCCTCGAACAAGTCCTGTGCAGAATCGATCCAGCGCTCTCCGAACCAGGTGCGCGGGCGTACGCCCTGCGCGCTGAGCTCCGGCGATCTGGTGTCGGTGGACTGCACGAACAGCGGCGGGCGCGACTCGCGCCACAGCTCCCGCCCGAAGAGGAAGGGCGAATTCGCCCCGACCGCGATCTGCACCGCGGCCACCGCCTGCGCTGCGTTCCACACATCGGCGAAGCGGCGCGGCGTCACCTGGAGGTGCAACTGCACCGACGTACACGCCGCCTCCGGCGCTATCGAGGCGGACGTGCAGGTCAGCCGCTCGACGCCGGCGATGTCGATGGTGAAGTCCTCCCCCCTGGCGGCCAGCAGCTCGTCATTGAGCAGCCGGTACCGGTCGGCCCTGGAGAGATTGGCGGGCACCAGGTCATCGGCGGCCAGGGTCGGCAGGATGCCGATCATCACGATGCCGGCGGCGACCTCTCCGGCCTTTCTGTCGGCGTATGCGAGTCCGGTACGCAACTCCTCGGATAGCTGGTCGAAGACCCGGCCGTGCATGCGGTGCGGCACGATGTTCACTTCAAGGTTGCACTGACCAAGTTCCGTCTGGAAATCCCCGCTCGCGATGCGTTCGAGGACCTGGTCATTCAACATCCGTGGCATGCCGTCGGGTCCCGCGAGATTCAGCTCGATCTCCAGGCCCATGAGGTTCTTGGGACGCTCGAATCGCTTCTCTTTCAACAGTCGGGCGAAAGCGTCAAGGCATTGCCGCAGCTTTTCACGGTGCCGCTGCCGATCGGACAGGGCAAACCCGCCTGCCACGATCTTCTCACCCATAGAAGCGTCCCTCCTAGACCGCGTCACGGCCGAGCCAGCCGTCTGGAACCCGGCCCAGGAAGGGAGCCGGGAGAAGTCACGGTCGATGATGCCCAGGCGGTGTGATCGATAACGCCCCGTCCACGCAGTGGGACGACTAAGCTCCAGTTACCGAACGCAGCGGGGCCTTCTTGGGCATATGACGACCTACCAGCTCGCCCCACTTTTCGCGGCAGAAAAGACAGGCAAGTTTCAGCCTTCCAACGGCATGATAAAAGCCACGGTCAGCCGCAGGCACCTTCAAAATAAGCGGCACAGAAACGGATCAATCACCACAACGTAAGGGCCGGATAGGACCTTGCCGAGTTGACCGCACAGGTACCGCGAAAGGTAAAGGGAACACCTGTCGTATAAGCTCGCCAATCGAGGCAGAGAGAGGACGACCCGGCAATCAGACCGGCCCTCATCTGACCCGTGCACAGACAGTGCCGTCCGCATCCCCCGTTGCACCTGTCTTGAAGTGAGAGGCGACTATGCCGCTGCATGTCTCCCCAGCCCCAGCGCCCGCGTTGCGCAGCGTCCTCACGGCCCTCGGTTCCCCCGCCGCCGTCCATGAGGCGCGTACCCCCGCCCTACGCGTCGAACCGGGCTCGTTGACCGTCGCGCATCCGCTCCCCCTGCACGTTCTGGACCATGTGACACCCCGTGCCGGGCAAGCAGCGGCGCCGATCACCCGACTCATCGGCTGGCGCTTCCTGATCGTCGGCGCGGAACACGCCGTGGCCGCAGCCGAAACCCTGCTCACAGCGGGTGGCTGGGCGTTCTCCCACTTCTGTGAGGGCCCCTACGTGACCTCCACCGAGCAGGCCCTGCGCCGCGCGGACGCCCTGCCCACCGCGTACCAGCCCAGGCTGCTTTCGGTGCCCGAGCTGTACATGCTGACCCTGTGGCTGCACCGCGAGACGGCGGACGAGCCGGCCGGCGGCCCGCCGGCCCCGGCCGATCTGCTGGTGCCGCTCGCGCCGGCGCCGCCGGGCATCGCCCCCAACCGGCCGCACCAGGTTGCGGACCTGCTGCCGATGCTGACGCTCCGGCTCACCCCGGCGCCGCTTCTGGGAACGCCCGCCTGAACGAACCCGCCCGCCCTGCGAGCAGCACTACCCCGCGCCGAGGCCCCGGCGCAGTCGTACGACCGCGCGCCGCCCCCGCCCGCGCCGCCCCGGGCGGGCGGCACCACCGGCACCACGCTTCCCGTGGGCCCCCCCCCCCCCCCGGGGCGGGGGGGGGCGGGGGGCGCCTGGGAAGTCGCTCAGTGGTTCAAGCAACACGACCATGGCAGCCGGACGAGCCGGTGCCATAGGTAAAGA
>NZ_JBEHZD010000758.1:0-3045 GCF_040240285.1 Streptomyces sp. HSW2009
CCCCCCCCCGCCCCCCCCGCCCCCCCCCCCCCCCCGGGGGGGGGGGGGGGGGCGGGGGGGGGGGGGGCGGGGGGGGACGAATGGGGGTGGGCCCGGTCGGGCCGCCGCCGCTGCTAGAGGTCCACCGCCCCGCGCTCGGTCAGCTTGTACTTGCGGGCCAGCGGGGTCCAGAGCTTCGCCGCCGCGTTCTTGGCCGCGCTCGCCTCGCCGCTGGCCCGGTTGCCGAGCGCGGTGTGGCCGCTGGAGCGTGCCTTGCCCTTGTGGCAGCCGTTCTTCTTGCCCACCTGGTCGGCCCAGGCCGCGTAGTGGTTGTCCGCCGACGCGGAGGACCGCCACGCCTTGGTCAGCGCCTGGGTGAGCTCGGTGTGCTGCGGCAGCTTGTCCACCGAGATCTGGCCGAGCCTGGTCACCAGCGCGTTGCGCTGCCGGGCCGCGGCGCGCAGGTCGCTGGCCGCCTTCGGCAGCGCCTTGCAGGTCTTGATGTTGTTCACCGACGCGATCACGCTGGCCCGGCTGCTGTTGCTGTCCTTGAGCAGCGCGTCCAACGCCTTGGCCTGCGGTTCGGCCGGATCGGCCGGCTCGCTCGGCGACGGGGCCGTGGACGAGGGCGGCGGCGAGTCGCTGGCCACCACCTCCTTGCCCGGGGGGTCGGCCTTGTCCTTGTCCTTCTTGCCGTCGCCGCCGCTCATGCTGATCGCCGCGCCGGCCGCGAGCCCGGCCACCGCGCAGGCCGCGACCACCACGCCGATGATCACCCCGCGCCGGGAGCGCCGCCCCCCGCCGCCGTCACCGACGTAGTCGACGTCGGCCGGCGGCTCCTGCCCGTAACCGCCGTGCTGCGGGTACGGGCCGCCGCCCTGCGCCGCGGGCTGCGGTCCCGGGCCCTGGTCGTACAGCGGCATCTGCTGCGTGGACTCCGGGCCGTCGGCCGCGCCGCCCGCCCGGAACAGCCCGTCGAACTCGGCCGGCGGCTGCCGGTCGCCCGGCGCCCCGGGCCGCACCCCGTACGGCGCGCCTCCCGGGTGCGGCGGCGGGCCGGCCGGGATCGGGCCCGGCAGCACCTGGGTCTCCTCGGCCGTGCCGACCCCGGCCGGCGGCGGGCCGTCGTAGTCGGGCCGGCGCAGCATGGTGGTCGACTCGGCCGGCGACTCCGGCTGGCGCAACTCCGGCTGCGGCAGGCTCTGCCCGGCCGCCGACTGCCCGGGGCCGGCCGGGGTGGGCCGCAGGATCTGGGTGTGGCCCTGCTCGGCGGTGGGCGCCGGGGGCGTGGGCCGCAGGATCTGGGTGTGCGCGGCGGGCTGCTGCCCGGGGGCCGGCTGCTGGGCGCGCAGGATCTGGGTCTGGGGCTGCGGCGGCTGCGACTGCATCTGCTGCTGCGAGAGATCGCCGTGCGGCGGCTGCTGGCCGGCCGGGGCGGGCGGTTGGGCGCGCAGGATCTGGGTCTGCGGCTGCTGGCCGGGGCCGCCGCCGTAGGGGCCCGGCTGCTCGGGCGCGCCGTACGGGCCGGCTTGCTCGGGCGCGCCGTACGGGCCTGGCTGCTGCGGGGCGGCCGGCTGGCCGGGTTGGAGGCTCGGGAAGCCGGGGGCGGCCGGCTCGGGCTGCGGGTAGCCGGGCTGCGGCTGCTGTGCCTGCTGCGGCTGGCCGTAGTACGGCTGCGGGGTGGCCGGGTGCTGGCCCTCGGCCGGCAGCGGCTGGCCCGGCGCTCCGTAGCCGCCGGATGCCTGCTGCGGCAGTGCGCCGGGCGCGCCCTCGGCGGGCAGCGGCAGCGCGCCACCGAGCTGGGGGCCACCGAGTTGGGGGCCACCGGGCTGCGGGCCGCCGGCCCCGCCCGGCATCGGCCCGGGGTACCCGCCCGCGGCGTCCGCCGGGAAGCCGTCGGGCAGCGGCTGGCCCGGCGCCTGCACGGGGTGCGGGATGTACTGCGTCGCGTCGCCGTCCTGGCCGGGCAGCGGTCCGTAGCCGGTGGGCGCCGCGGGCGGCAGCGCCTGACCCGGCACCGGCTCCCGGGGCACCAGCGCGCCGGGCTGTCCCGGGTGAGCGCCGGGCGGCGGGCCCTGCGGCGGGTGCGGCGTGTTCGGGCCCCAGGGATCGCCCCACGGCTGTCCTTCGGCCGGCAGCGCTCCCTGTTCGGGCGAGGGCCAACCGTCGGCGCCCTGCCCCCCACCGTGGCGCAGGCCGGCCGAGGGCAGGACCACGCCCTCGTGCGCGGGCGGGGCCGCAGGAGGCTGCGGCTCGTTTCCCTGTCCGCTCTGCGTCACCGGGACTCCTATGAGATATGCGGATGTACGGAACCGCCCGTCACGCTACCGGGTCCGCGCACCCGCCGAACCGCGGGCGGCCCCCACCCGCCCCCCTCATAAGGGGGTTCGCGGCGCGGACCGGTACGGATGCGGCGTGCCGTGACACCCCACACAGCCCGCCACAAGATCCCGCAGAACACCCACCGCCCCCGCCACGGTGCGCGATCACCCCACCACACGGAGCCCACCCCGCCCCGAAGCCCACCCGTCGGACTTCACACACGAGCACGGGGTTCATTCGACAGGGGCCCGTCCGGCAGGAGTTCGTACGACGGGACGCGTGCGGCGGACTCGTGCGGCGGGGGGCACGTTGCGGGGCTCGTGCGCCGGCGTCACGCCGCGGGGCCGTGCGGCAGGGGCTCGTACGCGGCAGAGGCTCGTACGGCAGGGCCCGCGCGAACTGGGCCCGCGCGGCGGGAATGCACATCGCGCGGGCGCGCGTACGACATGGCTCGTACGGCAGGGGCCCGTACGGACAGGACCCGTGCCGCAGGGATTTCACATCGCGCAGGCGCGTACCGCGCGGCAGGGATTCACACCACTGCACAACCGCGCGGGCGCGCCCACGACATGGGCCCGTACGGCGACGGGCCCGGCCAGGCCACCGCGGACGGCCGCCCCAGCCCCCGCCACCGCGGGCTGGCGCCCCGCCGCCCACCCGCACCCGGAATCGCGTCTCTCCGCGCGCCCACGCGCGCGTGCCCGCGTCGCGGTCGGTCGACCGTGGCCGGCCCCGGTGTCGACC
>NZ_JBEHZD010000759.1:0-3042 GCF_040240285.1 Streptomyces sp. HSW2009
CCCGGGTGCCCCCTTCGACCTGGCCGACCCGACCGACCTGCTCGACCCGGCCGACGAGCTGCCCGTCCCCGCCCCGCCGCTCCGCGCCGATCAGGCGCTCGCCGACCGGGCGCGGGTGCTGGTGCGCGGCACCGCCGGCTCCGGCAAGACCACGCTGGTGCAGTGGCTCGCGGTGGTCGCGGCCCGCCGCCAGTACGACGACCGCCTGGTGCACGTGTACGGCCGCATCCCCTTCGTCCTGCCGCTGCGCACCCTCACCCGGGGCGGGGCGCAGCTCCCGACGCCCGGCAGGTTCCTGGCCGCGGTCGGCTGCCCGCTGGCCGACGCGCAACCGCCCGGCTGGGCGGACCGGGTGCTGGGCGAGGGCCGCGGCCTGGTCCTGGTCGACGGCATCGACGAGATCCCCGAGCGCGAGCGCGAACAGACCCGCGGCTGGCTGCGCGACCTGCTCGACGCGTACCCGGGCAACCTCTACCTGGTCACCTCCCGCCCCTCCGCCGTACGCGAGCACTGGCTGGGCCGGGAGGACTTCGACGAGCTGACGTTGCTGCCGATGGGCCGCGACGAGGTGGCCTCCTTCATCGGCCGCTGGCACACGGCCGCCCGCGCCGAGGCCACCGGCGAGGCGGCCGAGCGCATCGACGGCTATGCGAAGTCGCTGCTCAGCGCCGTACGCACCAAGCAGGACCTGGGCCGCCTCGCCGTCAACCCGCTGATGTGCGGCCTGCTCTGCGCGCTGCACCGGGACCGCCGCGGCTACCTCCCGCACGGCCGCAAGGAGCTGTACGACGCGGCCCTGTCCATGCTGCTGACCCGCCGCGACCGGGAGCGCGACATGAGCGGCCCGTACGGCATCGAGCTGTCGGACGAGCCGCAGGTGCAACTCCTCCAGCGGCTCGCGTACTGGCTGATCCGCAACGGCCGCACCGAGCTGGACCGCGACCGCGCCCAGCAGATCGTCGCGGACGCGCTGCCCGCGGTGCCGGCCGCGGCGGCGCAGGGCGACGCGGCCACCGTCTTCCAACACCTGCTGCACCGCAGCGGTCTGTTGCGCGAACCGACCCCGGGCGCCGTGGACTTCGTGCACCGCACCTTCCAGGACTACCTGGGCGCCAAGCGCGCGGTCGAGGAGTGGGACATCGGCCTGCTGCTCGACCACGCGGCGGACGACCAGTGGGAGGACGTGATCCGGCTCGCGGTCGCCCACGCCCGGCCCCGCGAGCGCGCCGAACTCCTGCGTGAGCTGGTCGAACGCGGCGACGCCGCCGAAGACCCGGGCACCCGGATGCGCATCCACCTGCTGGCGATGGCCTGCCTGGAACACGCCGCCGAGCTCGATCCCGCGGTCCGCGGCGAGGTCGAGCGGCGCACCGCGCGGCTGATCCCGCCCGGGACCAACGAGGAGGCCCGCCGGCTCGCCGAGGTCGGCCCGCTCGTCCTGGAACTGCTGCCGGGGCCGGCAGGGCTCTCCGAACGCGACGCCACCCGGGTCGTCGTCACCGCCTCGCACATCGAGGGCGACGCGGCCATCGCGACCCTGGCCCGCTTCCGGGAACACCCGGCGATCTCGTTGCGGTCCCAACTCGCCTGGGCCTGGCAGCGGTTCGACACCCAGCGGTACGCGCACGAGGTCATCGCGCACCTGGCGCCTGAGGGGCTGTACTACGTGGCGACCTCGCCGGCCGAACTCGCCGAACTGGCCGCGCTCGGCGGCCGACCCCGGCTGGAGACCCGCGGCAACGTGGACCCGGCCGCCGTGGCCGACTACGTACGCGGGCACCGCCTCAGCCACCTGCGCATCCGGGACCACCAGACCCTCACCGACCTGGGCTTCCTCGCCGGGCAGCGCGAACTGGTCACCCTCGGCCTCCAGGACTGTGACCGCATCCACGACCTGACCCCGCTGGCCGGACTGCCGCTGACCGCACTGGCGCTGACCCTGTCCGACACCCACCTGCACGAGCTGGACCTCAGCCCGCTGCGCTCGCTCGACGGGCTGATGGCGCTCGGCGTGCGGCTGGGGCCGCACGTTCGGTGGCGCCTTGACTGGTTCCCGCCGGGCGCACCACTGCGCACGCTGGACTTGAGCTTCGTGCCGCGGGCCGTCGACGGGCTCGCGGCCCTCACCCACTGGCCGCAGCTCCAACAACTCCTGCTTGGCGAGAACAGCCCGACCAGCGCCGCCGACTGGGACACCATCGGCACGCTCGACGAGCTGATCTACCTGGGCGTCAGGGGCCGCGCGCTGGCCCACCTCGGCCCGCAGCACTACTTCCCGCGCCTCGCGCACCTGGTCGTGGACGCGTTCTTCGACGACGCCCCGACGCTGGCGGCGCTGCCCACCGCGCTCCCCGGACTGCGCTGGCTCGACCTGACCAGCGCCACGTCGGACACCCCGCTCGACGTCACCCCGCTCGCCAACCTCCACCACCTCCACACCCTGCACCTGCCCCGCGACACCCCCCTCACGGGCGTGGAAGCCCTCGATCCGGAGCTGCTGCCACCGTGGCTGCGGGAGTGAGGTAGCACGGGGCGGGTTGGGGGCCGCCGGGCCTTCGGGGGTTGGGGTTGCTGAGGCTGTCGGGGTTGCCTGTGGGGGCTTGGGGCGCCGGGCCTGTTGGGAATCGAGGCTGCCGGACCTGCTGAGGGTGGGGGCTGCCGGGCCCGTTGAAGGCTGGGGCCGCCGGGCCCGTTGAGGGTTAGGGCCGCCGGGCCTGTTGCGGGTTGGAGCGCCGGGCCTGTTGCGGGTTGGAGCGCCGGACCCTGTGGGGGCCTGTTGAGAGCCGGGGCCGCCGGACCCTGTCGGGCCTGCTGAGGGTTGGGGGCACCGGACCCTGCCGGGGCCCGTCAGAAGGTGGGGCCGCCCGCCCCCGTCGAGCTTGCTGACGCGCAGGGCCCATCGGGCTCGGGGGGGGGGGGGGGGGGGGGGGGGCCGCCGGTGGGTGCTGAGGTGGTGTCGGTGGGTGGGGTGTATGAGGATTTGGTGGGGCGTGGGTTGGAGTATGGGCCGGTGTTTCGGGGTGTGGAGGGTGTGTGGCGGCG
>NZ_JBEHZD010000076.1:0-20398 GCF_040240285.1 Streptomyces sp. HSW2009
CCGCCCGGGCCGGCCCCCGCGGGGGGCCAAACCCCCCCCCCCCCCCCCGGGGGGGGGGGGGGGGGGGGCGGTTCCGGTGGTACGGGGCGGCGGCCGGGGCCGTCGCGGTCCGTCAGGCGGCGCGGGCCTTTGTCGCGTACACGTCCACGTACTCCTGGCCGGAGAGCCGCATGACCTCGCTCATCACCTCGTCGGTCAGTGCCCGCAGGACGTAGCGGTCGCGCTCCATGCCGTCGTAGCGGGCGAAGTCCAGCGGGGTGCCGATGCGCAGGGTGACCGGGGCGATGTGCGGGCGGCCCTTGCCGCCGGGCTGCACCTTGTCGGTGCCGATCATCGCGAACGGGACCACGACGGCCCCCGTCATCAGCGCGAGCCTGGCGACGCCGGTACGGCCCCGGTACAGCCGGCCGTCGGGGGAGCGGGTGCCCTCCGGGTAGATGGCGAACACCTTGCCCTCTTCGAGCACCCGGCGGCCGGTCATCAGCGCGGCCACCCCGCCGCGCCCACCGTCGCGGTCCACCGGGATCATGCCGCTGGTCCGGAAGAACCAGGCCATCAGCCGGCCCTTGATCCCCTTGCCCGTCACGTACTCGTCCTTGCCGATGAAGTACACCGGGCGCTTGACGATCAGGCTCACGAACATCGAGTCGATGAAGGTCACGTGGTTGCCGGCCAAGATCACCGGGCCGTCCCCCGGAATGTGCTCCGCGCCCTCCACCTTCGGGCGGAACAGGACGCGCATGAGCACTCCGAGGATCGCCTTCAGCACGATGCGGGACAACGGACCCCTCCGGTCAGTGTGGTCGGCTACGGCGCGTGGTGCGCGCCCCGCGGGGGGTCACCGACGGCACCGGTGCGCCCGCGCAGGTGAGGACGATACTCGTGGGTACCGCCGGTACGCACACCGGGCCGGCCCGCCGCTTCGCGAGGTTGACGGTTGTTCGTGCCCCGTTGGGGCCGATGTCTCCACCGGGCAAGGTGGGGCCGCCTACGATCGGCGCCTCGCACAACAGGAGACTGAGGAGTACCCATGGAGCAGGAGCAGCGACCCGGACGGCGCACCCTACTGGGCGCCGCGGCCGTCGGAGCCGGAGCGATGGTGCTGTCCGGTACGGGCACGGCCGCCGCCACCGGGCGCGGTCCCTGGCACGGCCACCACGGCACGCCCGACCTGCCGGTGCCCACGGTCGTCGCGCACCGGGGTGCCAGCGGCTACCGCCCCGAGCACACCCTGGGCTCCTACCAGCTCGCCCTCGACATGGGCGCGCACGTCATCGAGCAGGACCTGGTGCCGACCAAGGACGGGCACCTGGTCTGCCGGCACGAGAACGACATCACCGGCACCACCGACGTCGCGCAGCACCCGGAGTTCGCCGACCGCAAGACCACCAAGACGGTCGACGGCACCAAGCTGACCGGCTGGTTCACCGAGGACTTCACGCTCGCCGAGCTGAAGACCCTGCGGGCCACCGAGCGCATCCCCGGCACCCGCCAGCAGAACACGCTCTACAACGGCCGCTGGGAGGTGCCCACCTTCACCGAGGTCCTGGAGTGGGCAGAGCGCGAGGGCCGACGCCGCGGGCGCCGCATCTGGCTGCACATCGAGACCAAGCACCCCACGTACTTCCGCAACATCGGCCTGGAGCTCGAACCGCGCCTGGCCAAGCTGCTGCGCGCCTACGGCCGGCACCGGAAGAACTCGCCCAACTTCGTCCAGTCCTTCGAGCCCACCAGCATCGCGCGGCTGCACAAGCTGGTGAGCTGCCCCGGTGTGGTGCTGCTCTCCTCGCCCTCCTCGCGCCCGTACGACTTCGTCGAGTCCGGCGACCCGCGTACGGTGGCCGACCTGATCACGCCCAAGGGCCTGGCCTGGATCGCCGGCTTCGCGAGCGGCATCGGCCCGGACCTGTCGCTGGTCATCCCGCGCGACAAGAGCGGCAAGCTCGGCACGCCCACCACGCTGGTCCGTGACGCGCACGCCAGGAAGCTGCTGGTGCACCCCTACACCATGCGCAACGAGAACAGCTTCCTGCCGCTCGACTTCCGCAAGGGCACCGACCCGGCCGCGTACGGGGACGCCTTCGGCGCGTTCAAGGCGTACTTCGCCACCGGCATCGACGGGATCTTCTCCGACAACCCGGACACGGCGCTGCTGGCCCGTGCGGACTTCGTCGGCAAGTAGTTCTCGCGGGGCCGCGGAGGGCTGTGGGGCCGGTGTGCTCCCTGCGGCTCCGTGGCCCCGCGGCTCCGCCCAGGGCTTCCGGTCAGGTGCTCGTACGAGGTCCAGACCGGGTCCCGCCCGGGGCGTCGGCTGAGGTCCCGCCCGGTTCTCCGCTGCTGGGGGGGGGGGGGGGGGGGGGGGGGGGGGGGGGGCCCCGGGCCGCCCCCCCGGGCGGGGGCCGGGGCGGGGGGGGGGGGCCCCCGGGGGGGGGGGGCCCACCCCCGCAGCAGGAGCGGCGCGCGTCGCGGCGGGGGAGTCGGCGGCGTCGCCCGTGCCCCGGACCGGTTATCGCAACCGGCCCGGGGCGGTCGTGTTCCCGGCGCCAGGTGGCCGGCCGGGGCGCGGCCCGGACTTTGGGCGGCAGGCTGTCCCGATGCCCGATGCCCGATGCCCGATGCCCGATGCCCGATGCCCGCATGCCGGACACGCCATGGACCGCATGCCGGACGGCCCGCGGCCCGTGTGCGTACCTGGCGCAAAACGACCGTCGGTGGTCGAACGCGCCGCATCTCGACGGGGCCCGTCAAGCGCCGTGACCTGCCGCGCGCTCGGTCGGGTGATGCGCCCGCCGCACGGCAACCGGGGCCGGACGGGCGCTGTCTAGCGCGGCATGGACCTCCCCACCGCCGCGCCCCGGTACCGCCCGCACCCACCTGCGGTGCACGCACCCGCAGTGCATCCAGCTTCGGCGCACGCACCGGCAGCGCACGCACCGGCAGCTCACCCACCCGTAACGCATCCGTCAGCGGCGCACCCACTCGTAGAGGCGCCGGCCCCGTCGTACACAGGCCACCCCGCGCACACCACCCGCACCAGCAGGACCGGTCACCTCACCCCGGCCGCCCCGGTTGCACCGGCGGGTCCGGTCACCCCGACGACCCCGGCCGCCGCGCTGGCCCGGCGGCCGGCCAGGTCCCGGGCCGGTGAGCAGTTGCTCGCGGCACTCGGCCCGCTGCTCGCCGCGGAGGCGGCGGCCGAGGCGCACGCCGCCGGGCTCGACCCCGCCGACCTCGAACAGGGCGTCTGGCTGCGCCTCCTGGAGCGGATCGCGACCGAGGGCCCGCCGACCCGGCCGGCGGGATGGGCCGCGTGGCTGCGGGCCGCGGTACGCGCCGAGGCCAGGGGCGAGCGGCGGCGGGCACGCCGGGAGGTGCCGTACGACACGGCGGACGGCGGGCCGGCGCACCCCGCGGCGCCGGAGGTCGAGCGTCTCGCCGAACGGGCCGACGAACTGCGCCGGGTACGGGCCGCGGTGCGCAGGCTGCCCGGCAGGTGCCCGCGGGTGCTGCTGGCGATGATGTCGACCAAGGATGCGACCTACCGTGAAATCGCCGGTGAGTTGGGAATCTCACAGGGGAGTCTGGGGCCAGTACGTTCCCGTTGCCTTGGATGCCTGCGCAGAATGCTGATGGCGGAGGTTGCAGCTCCTGAACCCTGGGGAAGGGAGCGATAGACAATCGGCGCCATGGAGGCGACGCCTAGCCCGCGGCGACTCCTGTCAGGGCACCCACGCTCGGCCGCACCGCCACCCTCACCGCGGCCCGAGCACTCACCGAGGAGGCATGCGCACATGGGCATGAGCGTGACCATCTCTCCGGCGACCGCGCAGGACGCCGAGCAGATCCTCAAGCTCCAATACCTCTGCTACCAGAGCGAGGCCGAGCTGTACGGCGACTACTCGATCGAGCCGCTGACCCAACCCCTCGACGACCTCCGTGCCGAGCTGGGCAACGGCTGGGTGCTGGTGGCCCGGCTCGGCGAGGAGGTCGTCGGGTCGGTCCGGGGCGCCGTGCACGCGGACGGCACCGCGGCGATCGCCAAGCTGATCGTCCACCCGCGCATGCAGCGGCACGGCCTCGGCGGCCGGCTGCTGGCCGCGATCGAGACCCGGCTGGCGGCCGAGCAGGTCAAGCGGTACCGGCTGAGCACCGGCCACCGCAGCGAGGGCAATCTGCGCCTGTACCGCAAGTGCGGCTACGCCCAGATCGGCACCGAGCAGGTCAGCCGCTCGCTGAGCATGGTCACGCTGGAGAAGCGGGCCTCGGCCGAGGCGTTCGCAGCCAGCGCCTGACCCGGTGCCCGGCCTCGGCCCGCGACCGCCGTACGTACTCGCGGTCAGCGCCCGGCGGTCAGCAGCCGGCGGCCGATGTCCGTGGTTCGTCGTTCACGGTTGTCGTTCGTCGTCGTAGTTTGTGGTCGTAGTTTGTGGTCGTAGTTTGTGGTCGTAGTTTGTGGTCAAGGCCCGCCCCGAGTGCGGGCCTTGACCATGTCCACGGTCGTCGGCCCGTACCGGTGAATCCGGCTGCCGGCGCCGGTACGCTGACCGGGTCGTGGCCGGCGCACCGGCGCCGTGCCTCGCGGTCCACTTCCGTACGTGTCCCAGGTCGCCCACCGCGAGGGGAGCGGTCATGCGGTCCAGCCAGGTCAGCGACGACATCGGTGCGGAGCAGGAGTACGCGCGGGCGCGCCGTGCGGCAGCCCTCGCCACCCGTGCGGCACGTGCCGCGAGCGCCGCAGGGGGCAGTGCGGACCGGGCCGGACTCGACCGCGCCGGCGCCGACCTTGAGGCCGCCGACCGCGCGCTGGCCAGCGCCGATCCCGTCCGACTCGCCCTGCGCACGGCCTATCTGGAGTTGGTGGCCGCACGCGCGCCCCGCTACCGGCTGCGCCGTGAACCCTGGGCCGACTCCCTCCGTACCGCCTGCCGTCACCTCGGCCCGCGCGATGACCTCGTGACCCGGCTGCGGGTCGCGTCCGCCGCCGTGGGCGCGCGGCCGCGCGCCGGGGAGGTGCGCCGCCTCGAAGGGGCGCAGCCCGCGGTGTACGAGGCGATGAACCGGCCGGGAGGCTCGGGCCGGGCGGTCACGCTCGCGACGTGGCGGCTGGCCAAGTGGTACCGACAGCTTTTCCGCGCGGAGCCGCTGGCCCGCACGGTGGCCGGGACCGTCGCCCTGCTCCCCGCGTCCGACCCGCTGACCTGCGGCGCGGCGGCCCGGGCCGCCGCGTTCTGCGGGGACGTAGGCCAGGTGGAGACGGCGCTTGACCTGTACGCGATGGTCGCGGCCGATGCCGAGCAACGGTTCGCGGGCCAGCACGGCACCGCCGCCCGGGCCGAGTTGGCCGCGGTACGGCTGCGGATGGCCGACCACCACTTGTTGAACGGCGCGGCGGCGCGGGCCGAGGCCCTGGTGCGCACCGTGTGGGACACCGCAGCGCCGCAGGCGCCGGCCTCGGCGACGGAGCGCCGCGCCGCCGCTGAGCTGGCGCGCACCCGTGCCGCGGCGCTGGCCCTGCTGCCGGACTGCCTGTTGGCCCAGGGCCGGCGGCCCGAGGCACACGCCGCCTACCGCGCGGTCCACGAGCGGCTGACCGCCGCCGCCCGCCGCACGCCCCGTACCGCCGGGGCCACCAGCGCGGTGTACCGCGCCGTCCTCTACACCGGCCGGGAGTGGCACCACGAGGGCCCGCCGACGGACGAGGACACGGCCTGAGGCGCGGGCGCGCAGATGCGCAGACATGCGCAGCCGCCAAGGCGTGAAGGGCCCGGCGGATGCGAAGGGGCGTGGTGGACGCTAAGGGCGCGGCGGGGACGCCCGCCGCGCCCCCAGGCCGGTCAGCCGTCGGTCGCCGCCGTGCCGGTGGTCGTCGCGTCGGCCGTCGCCTCGCGTCGGGCCCGGCGCAGCCAGAGCAGGCCGGTCACCGGGAGGAAGATCGGGATGAAGAGGTAGCCCATGCCGTAGTCCGACCAGACCGTCTCGTCGGGGAAGGCGGAGGGCTCCACCAGGGTCCAGGTGCCCACCACGAGCACCCCGACCAGCTCGGCCGCGCAGCAGACCAGGGCCGCCCGGCGGGCGCCGTCGCCGCCGCGCACCAGCGAGAGCGTGATGAAGGCGTAGACCGCGGCGGACACCGCCGACAGCGCGTAGGCGAGCGGTGCCTCGTCGTACTGGGCGATGAGCTGGTAGATCGAGCGGGAGGCCGCGGCGACCGTGAAGACGCCGTAGAGGAGAACGAGCATGCGGCCCGGGCCCTCGCCGATCGCCCGGCGCCGCTGCGGTGTCGCCGGGTCGGGGGCTGCCGGTGCGTCCCCCACGGGCCGCGCCGTCGGGGCCGGTTCCGGCGTGGCCTCCGGCGGCTCGCGGTGTTCCGACTCAGGCATGGCCGCCTCCCCACACGTCCCACAACCGCACCTCAAGCACCGCGAGCACCACCGCGCCTGCGGCGACCGTCGCCGAACCCCAGCGGGTCCGCTCCGTGAGCGACATGAACCCGACGGCCGGTACGGCGCAGGCCGCGCCGATCAGGTACGCGACGAAGATGGTCGTGCCGTCGACCGGCTTGTCACCCTGCGCCAGCCGTACGATCCCGACCACCAACTGCGCCAGGGCCAGCACCGTCACCACGGCCATGCCGATGAAGTGCCAGTCCTTGGTCGGCTCGTCGCGGTAGGCGGCGTGGCCGCACCAGGCGGCGAGGGCCAGGGCGGTCAGACTGACCACCCACGTCAACGCGTCGAACACCGGCACCTCCGCGCGGGGCTGCGCGCGGGGCGGGGGCGCACACAGGGATGGACAGCCATACGACGACTCTAATCGCCTCCACCGCGGCCCCGGCCCACGGCCCCGGCCCGCACCCCCGGGCGGCCCGCGGCCCCCGCCGGGTCCGGCCGACCGTCGTTCTGGCCGCCGTACGGGCCGTGGCCTTGGCCACAGCGACGGCCGTGGTCGATCTTGTGACGGCCAGAGGGATGCGTACCTTTTATCCGGTATCTGTGCAGGTCGCGGCAGTTGTCCCGGGGGTGGTCGCGTCGGCGCGGTCATGATCGTGTAAGGTCCATACTTTGATCAAGTGGTTCCACGATGTGGACATGCTTGATCGAGCCATGTGCATGTCTGGTTTACTTGCCGGCATGACCACTACGAGCAACCGCGCGCTTGCGACCGAGGCGAACATGACGCCCGGTGCTCGTTGTATGTGTCGAATGTGCGACCGCTGAGGGCCCCAGCCGGAGCCTCGCGCCCCGAAGCGAGACCGTGTGCCGCAGTACGTCCGTATGCACCGCGTACGACGTCGGACGCGCCCTGCGTCGCCGGAAGCCGGAGCCGGACAGTGATGACCTGCTCCCCGCCCCACTCCGTATGCCGCGTTCCGCAATGAATGCCCCGGGCCGGCGACCCATCCGCCGTGCACTCGACAGTGACGGAAACTCCCTGTGATCACCACGACGGGCCTGACGAAGGTCTACCGCTCACGAGGCCGCGAGGTCACCGCGCTCGACGGCGTCGATCTGCACGTCCGGGAGGGCGAGGTGTTCGGCGTCGTCGGCCAGAGCGGCGCCGGCAAGTCCACCCTCATCCGCTGCGTGAACCTCCTGGAGCGCCCCAGCTCCGGCACGGTCACCGTGGCCGGACAGGACCTGACCGCGCTCGCCGGCAACGGCCAGCGCGCGAGCGCCGCCCTGCGCCGTGCCCGCAGCCGCATCGGCATGGTCTTCCAGCACTTCAACCTGCTCTCCTCGCGCACCGTCCAGGCCAATGTCGAACTCCCGCTGGAGATCCTCGGCATATCCGGCAAGGAGCGCTCGCGCAAGGCGCTCGAACTGCTGGGCCTGGTCGGCCTCGCGGACAAGGCCAAGTCCTACCCGGCGCAGCTCTCCGGCGGTCAGAAGCAGCGCGTCGGCATCGCCCGCGCGCTGGCCGGCGACCCCAAGGTGCTGCTCTCCGACGAGGCCACCTCCGCGCTCGACCCCGAGACCACCCGGTCGATCCTGCAACTCCTGCGCGACCTCAACCAGGAACTCGGCCTGACCGTGCTGCTGATCACGCACGAGATGGACGTCGTCAAGACGGTCTGCGACTCGGCCGCGCTCATGAAGGGCGGCCGGGTGGTGGAGACCGGCACCGTCGCCGAACTGCTGGCCACCCCCGGCTCCGAGCTGGCCCACGAGCTGTTCCCGGTCGGCGGCGAGCCCTCCGTGACCGGCCGCACCGTCGTGGACGTCACCTTCCTCGGCGAGGCCGCCACCCAGCCGGTGATCTCCCAGTTGGCGCGCACGTACAACATCGACATCTCGATCCTCGGCGCGGCGATGGACACCGTCGCCGGGCGGCAGGTCGGTCGGATGCGGATCGAACTGCCCGGCTCGTACGAGGAGAACGTGGTGCCGATCGGCTTCCTGCGCGAACAGGGGCTGCACGTCGAAGTGGCGCCGAAGGGCACGACGCCGCCCATCGTGGGCCTGGCCGCAGCCGACTCCACCCAGGCCAAGGAGAGTGCCAAGTGACCTGGTCCGAGATGTGGCCCGCGCTCAACGACGCCAGCATGGACACCCTGTTCATGGTGTGGTGGTCGACGCTCTACGCGGTGCTCGGCGGACTGCCGCTGGGCGTGCTGCTGGTCCTCACCGACCGCGGCGGCCAGTTGCAGAACGTCGTCGTCAACAAGTTCATCGGCGCCGTGGTGAACATCGGCCGCTCGCTGCCGTTCATCATCCTCATCGTCGCGCTGATCCCCTTCAGCCGCTTCGTCGTCGGCACCTCCATCGGCCCGTCGGCCGCGGTGGTGGCGCTGGCGATCGGCGCCATCCCCTTCTTCGCCCGGCTGGTGGAGACCGCGCTGCGCGAGGTGGACGGCGGGTTGGTGGAGGCCGTGCAGTCGATGGGCGGCGGCACCTGGACCATCGTCTTCAAGGTGCTGCTGCCGCAGGCGCTGCCGTCCCTGATCGCCGGCCTGACCACCACCGTGATCACGCTCATCAGCTACTCGGCGATGGCCGGTGCGGTCGGCGGCGGCGGGCTCGGCAACCTGGCGATCGTCAACGGCTACCAGCGCTCGGACGACCGGCTGATGCTGGTCACCGTCGTCCTGCTGGTCGTCGTCGTCACCTTCGTGCAGATCGTCGGCGATCTGGCGGTACGCCTGATCGGCCGCCGCACCGGCACCGTCCCCGCCGGGCGGAGCTGGCTGCGCCTGCCGGGGGCCCGTAAGCCGGCCGCCACCGCGAGCACCAAGGCCACGGCCGCCGGCGTCGAGGCCGGGACCGGGAGCGGCGCTGCCGCCGCCACGGTGCCGGCGCAGACCGCGACCGCCGCGGTCGCCGAGACCACCGCGGTCGCCGAGGCCGCGCCCGACGACGGGTCCACCGCACCGGCCGGCGGGCGCGCCCGCGGGCCCCGCCGCCGCCCCGCGCCCCCCGCACCCCGCCGCCCCCCCCCCCCGCCGCGGGGGCGGCCGCCCGCCGGGGGCGGGGCCCCGGGCGGCGCGGGCGCCGGCCGCGGCGCGTCGAGCTCCAGGGCCGGGTCGGCGTTGAGCACCTGCCGGTGCAACTCCTGGAGCGCGCGCCCCGGCTGGATGCCGAGCTCCACGTCCAGCACCCGGTGCACGTCCCGGTACGCGGCGAGCGCATCGGCCTGCCGGCCGGCCCGGTAGAGCGACAGGACGAGCTGGGCCCGGGGCCGTTCGCGCAGCGGGTGCCCCTCGACCAGGGTGCTCAGCTCGTCGATGGCCTCCTCGTTGCGGCCGAGCCCGAGCAGCGCGTCCACCCGCTCCTCCCGGGCCACCAGGTGCATTTCCGTGAGCCGCTCCGCCTCGGTGACGGCGAAACCGCGCTCGCTGACCCCGTCGAGCGCGGGCCCCGACCAGAGCGCCAGCGCCTGGTCCCAGTGCTCGACGGCGCGCCGGGGCTCGCCCTCGGCGAAGGCGCGCCTGGCCCGCTGCGCCAGGGTCAGGAACCACATGGCGTCCACCTGCTCGTCCGCCAGTCGCAGCGCGTAGTTGGTGTTGCTGCGACCGCCCGAGCTGACCAGTACCTGGAAGCCGTCCTTGGCCCGCCGGCCGGGCTCCAGGATGCGGCGCAGGTGCAGGATGTGGGTGCGCAGCGTGGTCACCGCGCCCTGCGGGGCGTCGCCCTCCCACAGCGCGGCCACGATCCGCGTGGTGCTGACGGCCCGGCCACAGGCCAGCGCCAGCAGCGTGAGTAGGGCGCACTGTTGCGGGCCGAGGCGCGCGCCCCGACCGTCGATGTCGACGCCCACCGGGCCAAGCAGCCGTAGGCGTACCGCTGTTCCCCCCGCCGTCGTCGCTGCTCCCCCCGGAGGGTGGTTCACCCGGCTCCTCTCATCGGGTCCCGTCTGGCCCGCACCGTCGGGCCGTCGCCGGTCGTACGGGCCGGCTGCTCCGGCCGGCGTGCCGGGGGCGGACCTGGCGGGCGCCGCCCGGCCGCCGCACCGCTCAGCCCGGGCCGGCCGCGAAGTGGCTGATCTTCCCGTCGGTCAGGGTGAACGTCCAGGCGGAGGAGAGGTCGCCCCAGATGTCGTTGTGGTAGCGGGCCCGCAGCGAGAGCCCGTCGGCCGATTCCCATTCGACGTCCATGCTCGGGTGGGAGGTGAAGATCTCCCGCTCGGCCCATTCGACGAGGCGGTGTTCCTTGCCGTCGTCGGTCATGGTCGCGTCCGGGGTGAGGGCGGCCCACAGGGCGTCGCGGTCACAGGCGTTCACGGCGGCCACGAAGGCGCGTACCGCGGGTTGGGACAACTGGTCGTTGAGGCTCATCGGGCGGGGCCTTTCCTGGCGGTCCTGTGTGCTCCGGGCCGCCCGCGCGGTCGGCCGGCGAGGGGCGGCGGTACGGCCTGGGGTGCGCCGGGCCGGTGCATGGCGCGGGGGAGTGCCGGCCGATGCGCGCGGGCGCCGGCCGACCCGGCTCTGCGGTGGCCCGGCGGGACGGGCGGCGGCAGTGGAGCAGGGCGGTAGGGGCAGTACGGGCGGGTGCGTGGGGGAGCGTGCGGGGCCGGTCGGTCAGCCGGTGGGCGCGCCGTCGGTGGTGGAGCCGGAGCCGGAGGCAGAAGCAGAGGCCGGGACCGAGGTCGCGGCCGGGGTCGGGGCGGCGGGAGCGGCGGTCTGCTGGTCGGCGGCGGGCGTGGGCACCCCGTCGAGCGCCTTGGCCAGCGCGTGGGTGTCCTCGAAGAGTCGGTAGCGGCTGATGTGGTCGCCCTGCACGGTGACGTGTGCGGCGAACGGCGTGTGGAGCTTGGCCCCGGTGGCCTTCACGGTGTCCGTGAGGTGACCGATGATCACGCCGTCGTCCCCCTCGACCACGGTGTGGGTGACGGTGAACTCGTCGGTGGCCAGGTACTGGTGCAGGAGGTGGAAGAACTCCGCCACTTCGGCCCGCGAGGAGCGCCGCCCCGACCAGGGTGTCGCACCGGAGGCCGGCGCGTCCCAGTCGACGTCCTCGGCGAACAGCGCCACCGCGCCGTCCAGGTCCCGGGCGCGGGTCTTGGCCAGATAGGTCTCGATGATGGCGCGGGTGCTTTCTGTGGACATTCCGTCGGCTCCTTCTGCACGCGCTTCAGTCAGCGTGTTCCAGGCTCGCACTCTTCCCCCGACACTGCGACACCTTCCCACAACTTGCCCCGGCCGGCCCGTACGCGAGCCGCGCCGGGCGCGTCAAGGCCCGTAAAGCCAAGGGGTGTTGGGTGCAAACGTCGATCTGGGGGTCAGAATTCGGGAGATCACGGTCGAGAGCGGACCCACCCGCCGCGGGGTAGCGCGCCCCCGGCTCCGCCGAGACGAGGCCGCGGCGCGACTCCTCAACTCCCCGTGACCGCCCCTCCACACGGGCCGTACCGGCAACTCGCCGCGCGACTCGCCACCCCATGTCCGCCCGTGCCACCGTGGGCCCGGTGGCCCCGTCGCCGTACGGCCACCGCGCCGCGTGATGCGCCAACTCCGCCGGGACCAGGTGGCCGCGCGACTCCTCCTCCCTGCGCCCGGCCGCCCCCTCGCACTTCGTACGGCCAACGCGCTGCGCAACTCCCCAACTCCGCAGAGCCAGCCGCAGCCCCACAGGGCTGGCCCCCGTCAGCCCACCGACTGCCCGTACGGCGGGAAAATCCGGTGCCGGTGCCGCCCCCCGCCTCCTAGGCTGCGCGGATGCGCACCTTGGACCCGTCGGCGCCGCACGCTGCCGACCTCGCCCCGCTGGCCGACCGGCCCTGGCACCTCGACACCCACCGCGATGCGACGGCGCATCTGGTCCGGCTCGGCTGGACGCCGTGTGGCGTCGGGGACTGGGCCGTCGGCCTCCGCTCGCCCAGTGGTCACCTGGCCGCCCGGGTCTGCCCCTTCGACCCGGCGTACGCGGCCTTCGTCGAACTGTGCCGGCGCTGCGCGGGCAACCCGTACCTGCCGCGTGTCGAGAGCGCCGAAGTGCTGGACGGCGGGGGCACGTTGACGATCCTGGAGTTCCTGGCCCCGTTGGACGGCGCCAAGGCCGTGGAGGTCAAGCGGCAGTGGGACGCGCTGCCGGCCTCCGCTGCCGGCCTGCCGGGCACCGGCGGAGCGGGCCCGACGGGCCTCGGCGCCGAGCCGCCCCGGGGGGCCGAAGGCGCCGCCGGCGCCGCCACCCCGCTCCCCGCGCTGGCCGACGACCCCGATTTCATGGCCGTGTACCGCGCCGCGCACCAGGTGAACGCCGAGTTCCGGGCGACCATGCCCTGGTGGGACGGCATCGATCTGAACGAGGGCAACGTACGGCGTGCCCTGGACGGGCGGACCACACTGATCGACGTCTTCTGCATGGACGGGGCCGCGCTCTACGCCCAGGTCATCGCGGACGCCGACGTGGTCCGCACCCGGATGGGCGAGGAGCACACCCGCCATCTGCTGGACATCCCGTACATCGCCCGGGAGAGCAGCCCCGAGGAGATCCGGGTGTTGCGCGAGGCGTGGGGCCGCTGAGGTACCCATGGACGTCCGTACCGCTACGGACGTACGCACCACTGACGCCCCTGCTGCCCCACTCGCCGGCGGCTCGGGCCGCCCACTGACGCACCGCGCGTGGCCGGTCGCGCCCTTGCGACCACGCCACGCCGGGACGCGCGGCCCCTTCCGGGCCCCGTGTGACGGCTTTCGACTGGCCCCCCGACCTGCACGTCAGGCATCGGGAGGTGCGGCCGGGCAGCCGCTCCGGGCGGCTGTGCCCGGGGTGCCGTGTCAGGGGTGCTGTGCCCGGGGCGCGGTGGCTATCCGCGACCCGAGACCGCTCCGACCCCGTCGGGCGCCTCGTCCGGCTCGCCGTGCGGCGTCGGCGGCAGGGGCAGCGGCAGGCCGGGCAGGCCGTCGATGCTGGTGCCGATGTACTCCTTCTTCTGGAAGTACGCGGCGAGCGAGGCGTCGTCCTCGCGCGCGAAGCGCCGGGCGTGGGTGTCGCGGTCGGCCCGGTAGTCCATCAGCGGAACCGCGAAGCCGCAGGTGTCCCGGATGTGCTCGGCCGTGACCAGGATGATGGCGCGCAGCCCGTGCGGCGTCGGGTCCACGGCGGGGAAGTGCCGCAGCAGCTCGGGCCAGCGCGGATCGTCCCGGAAGACGGGTTCGCCGCGCCCGTGCACCCGCACGATGTTCGGCGGCCCGTCGAAGGCGCACCACATCAGCGTGATGCGCCCGTTCTCGCGCAGGTGGGCGATGGTCTCGGCGTTGCTGCCGGCGAAGTCCAGATAGCCGACGGTCAGTTCGTCCAGCACGGCGAACGAGCCGGACACGCCCTTCGGTGACAGATTGACGGTGCCCTCGCCGTCCAGCGGTGCGGTGGCGGTGAAGAAGACCTTCTGCTCTTCGATGAAGGTGCGCAGCCGCCCTTCGATGCGTTCGTAACTCTTTCCCATGCCTCCCATGATGGAAGGGGGCGCTGGACGATGACTGGAGGCGATCATGTCCCGAGCCGTTGACGTACGGGTACGACGGGTGTACCAGGAGCCGGAGGCGGCGGACGGCACCCGCGTCCTGGTCGACCGCATCTGGCCGCGCGGCCTGGCCAAGGCCACGGCAGAACTGGACGAATGGTGCAAGGACGCGGCCCCGTCCACGGAACTCCGCCGCTGGTACGGCCACGACCCGGACCGCTTCCCCGAATTCAGCCGCCGCTACGCAGCAGAACTGACCGCCCCCACCCCCCAAGCCGCCGTCACCCACCTCCACACCCTGGCCGCCGCAGGCACGCTCACCCTCCTGACGGCGACGAAGGAACTGGAGATCAGCCATGTGCAGGTGCTGGCGGATGCGGTGCGGGGGTGAGGGGCCGCTCTCTTGGTAGCGGGGGAGTGTGGGTGAGGTCGCTGTGCTTTGGGCGGGGTGGGGCGTGTGCCTGTGAGGTGGTGAGCCCTCGCGCGGCCCACCGGGCGGCGTCTTAGCCGGCCGGCCGTTCCGTACGAGGTCTGGCCCACCAGCCGTTCCGTACGGGCCGGGCTGTGGGTGCCTTGCCGGCGGGGCGCTCGCAGGAAGGGGTAACCGTCCGTGCCGTTTCGCGTCAGTGAATCTACGGATGAGTGCGCCTACGCGCCCCGCGTTGCCGCATTGACGAACCATGCAGAGCGATGCATACTTATGCCAGTCAGCGTATGCATCGTAAGGAGAAACCCGTGACCGAGCGCGTCGTACTCGCCTACTCGGGCGGCCTTGACACCTCCGTCTGCATCGGTTGGATCGCCGAGGAGACGGGCGCGGAGGTCATCGCCGTGGCCGTGGACGTCGGACAGGGTGGCGAGGACCTGGACGTCATCCGCAAGCGCGCGCTCGCCTGCGGTGCGGTGGAGGCGGAGGTCGCCGACGCCAAGGACGAGTTCGCCGACGAGTACTGCCTGCCGGCGATCAAGGCCAACGCGCTCTACATGGACCGGTACCCGCTGGTCTCCGCGCTCTCCCGGCCCACCATCGTCAAGCACCTGGTGGCCGCGGCCAAGAAGCACGGGGCGACCACCGTGGCGCACGGCTGCACCGGCAAGGGCAACGACCAGGTGCGGTTCGAGGCCGGCATCTCCTCGCTCGCGCCCGACCTGAAGTGCATCGCGCCGGTCCGCGACTACGCCATGACCCGCGACAAGGCCATCGCCTTCTGCGAGGAGAAGAACCTCCCGATCGCGACCACCAAGAAGTCGCCGTACTCCATCGACCAGAACGTCTTCGGGCGCGCCGTGGAGACCGGCTTCCTGGAGGACATCTGGAACGCGCCGATCGAGGACGTCTACGACTACACCTCGAACCCGGCCACCCCGCGCGACGCCGACGAGGTGATCATCACCTTCAAGGAAGGTGCGCCGGTCGCCATCGACGGCAAGCCCGTCACCGTCCTCCAGGCCATCCAGCAGCTCAACGAGCGCGC
Source organism: Streptomyces sp. HSW2009 (assembly GCF_040240285.1). NCBI lineage: Bacteria > Bacillati > Actinomycetota > Actinomycetes > Kitasatosporales > Streptomycetaceae > Streptomyces > Streptomyces sp. HSW2009. Next base: position 15,375 of record NZ_JBEHZD010000076.1, read on the forward strand.
CGGCGCGCAGGGCATCGGCCGGATCGACATCGTCGAGGACCGCCTCGTGGGCATCAAGTCCCGGGAGATCTACGAGGCGCCCGGCGCCATCGCGCTGATCACCGCGCACCAGGAGCTGGAGAACGTCACCGTCGAGCGCGAACTGGCCCGCTACAAGCGGCAGGTCGAGCAGCGCTGGAGCGAGCTCGTCTACGACGGCCTGTGGTTCTCGCCGCTCAAGCGGGCCCTGGACGGCTTCATCGCCGAGGCCAACCAGCAGGTCTCCGGCGACATCCGGATGACCCTGCACGGGGGGCGCGCGGTGGTCACCGGACGGCGCTCGGAGCAGTCGCTGTATGACTTCAACCTGGCGACCTACGACACCGGCGACACCTTCGACCAGTCGCTGTCCAAGGGCTTCATCGAGATCTTCGGCATGTCGTCGAAGATCGCGGCCAAGCGCGACCTCGCCTGAGCGCTACCCTCGCCAGCAGCCACCGCCTCCTCGCCCTCGCGGCGGGGAGGCGGTCGCACACCCGCCACCTACGCATGCGATTCCCGAGGAGCAACAGTTGAGCAGCAACAGCGGTGACGTCCGGCTCTGGGGCGGCCGGTTCGCCGACGGGCCGGCCGCGGCCCTGGCCGCCCTGTCGGCGTCCGTCCACTTCGACTGGCGGCTGGCCCCGTACGACATCGCGGGCTCGCGCGCGCCCGCGCGCGTGCTGCACACCGCCGGGCTGCTCACCCAGGACGAACTGGAGCGCATGCTGGCCGGGCTCGACCAGCTCGAAGCCGACGTCGCATCGGGCGCCTTCGTCGGCACCGTCGCCGACGAGGACGTGCACACCGCCCTGGAGCGCGGCCTGTTGGAGCGGCTCGGGCCCGACCTCGGCGGCAAGCTGCGCGCCGGCCGGTCGCGCAACGACCAGGTCGCCACCCTGTTCCGGATGTACCTGCGCGACCACGCCCGGATCATCGGCGGCCTCATCGCCGACCTCCAGGACGCGCTGGTCGCCCTGGCCGAGGCGCACCCGGAAGCGGCCATGCCCGGCCGCACCCACCTCCAGCACGCACAGCCGGTGCTCTTCGCCCACCACGTGCTCGCCCACGTACAGGCGCTCGGCCGGGACGCGGAGCGGTTGCGGCAGTGGGACGAGCGGACGGCGGTCTCCCCGTACGGCTCCGGCGCGCTCGCCGGGTCCTCGCTCGGGCTCGACCCGGAGGCGGTCGCGGCCGACCTCGGCTTTGAGCGCGGCGCGTCCGGCAACTCCATCGACGGCACGGCCGCCCGTGACTTCGTCGCCGAGTTCGCCTTCATCACGGCGATGATCGGCGTCGACCTGTCCCGGATCGCGGAGGAGGTGATCCTGTGGAACACGAAGGAGTTCTCGTTCGTGACGCTGCACGACGCGTTCTCCACCGGCTCGTCGATCATGCCGCAGAAGAAGAACCCGGACATCGCGGAGTTGGCGCGCGGCAAGTCCGGCCGGCTGATCGGCAATCTGACCGGCCTGCTCGCCACCCTCAAGGCGCTGCCGCTGGCGTACAACCGCGACCTCCAGGAGGACAAGGAGCCGGTCTTCGACTCCTGTGACCAACTGGAGGTCCTGCTGCCCGCCTTCACCGGCATGATGGCCACCCTCACCGTGCACGAGGAGCGGATGGCCGAGCTGGCGCCGGCCGGCTTCTCGCTCGCCACCGACATCGCCGAGTGGCTGGTGCGGCAGGGCGTGCCGTTCCGCGTCGCGCACGAGGTCGCTGGCGAGTGCGTCAAGGTGTGCGAGGTCGCCGGCATCGAACTCGACGAGCTCACCGACGAGCAGTTCGCGGGCATCTCGCCGCACCTGACGCCCGAGGTGCGCTCGGTGCTGAGCGTCTCCGGCGCGCTGGCCGCACGCGACGGCCGCGGCGGCACCGCGCCGTCCGCCGTCGCCGTCCAGCTTGGCGAGGTCAAGGCCGACCTGGCCGCCCAACGCGAGTGGACCGAGGCCAAGCGCCAGCACGGCCACGTCTGATTTCTCCCTCACCTCTTCCCTCACCTCTTCCTGCCCCGCGACCGGGCGGGCTCACTGCGCGCCCGCCCGGTTTGTTGTTTCTGTGGGTTGTGGGTTGCGGCCGGTGGCCGTGGTGGGTGGCGGGTCTGTGTGGGGGCGGCTTTCCGTGCGCGGATGGGCTCGTACGCGGAAGGCCCCTGCTGCGGAAGTTCCGTACGCGTTATCCACCGTGGCCATGTCTTTCGGTCCTCTCCCTGGTGCGGGTTTTCACTGCTGAATTCCGAGTAATGCGAGGGGCTCTCGAAGGAGGCGTCGGAAGGGAATCCGAGGGTGCCGTAGTTTCTTTTACGGGAATTCCTGACGTGGGCCGCAGGGCCCGTTTTGGTTAGGCTCCCCGACGCCCTCTTCGAGTGATTTCACCGTAAATCCGGGAAGGAAATCGAAGCAAAGACGAAAATCCAGCGGGGGGTATAGGGGGATTCCTATGGGGTGCAGGAGCGTATCGCATCGAAAGTGGCTGGATGTGGGTGTATACGCATCAAGTGGCACCAGACGCATCGAGTCCGGCGCATGCGGGCGGGTGGGGATGGGGGGACAGTGGGGTGTGGCGGCGCGCTTCGGTGTCGCCGGCGGCCGGTGGGGGGTCGCATCGATGAGACATTGTTGTCTCATGTGAGGTAGCTTCGTCTCATGTCTGTGGATAGAGACCAGGTGCTCCGGGCCGCGGCCACCCTGCTGACCCGCAAGGCCACCGCGTCGATGGACGAGATCGCCAAGGCGGCCGGGATCAGCCGGGCCACCCTGCACCGCCACTTCGCCGGGCGCGACGCGCTGGTCAGGGCCCTGGAAGAGCTGGGGCTCGCCCGGTTCGGGGCGGCGCTCGACGCTGCGGACATCGAGCAGGGCGACGTACCGCAGGCCCTGCGCAGGCTGGTCGCCCACACTCGGGACGAGGCCCCCCTACTGGCCTTCCTGACCACCGAGAACCAACTCTTCGAGGGGGACGTGAACGCCGGCTGGGACCGGCTCGACGCCCGGCTCACCGGCCTCTTCCAGCGCGGCCAAGAGCGCGGCGAAGTCCGCGTGGACCTGACCGCCGCCTGGTGCGCCGAGGCACTGTACGGCCTGCTCGGCGCCGCCGCCTGGGCCGTGCACAACGGCCGGATCGCCCCCAACGACATGGAACGCATGGTCGCCGAGCTGCTGCTCGGCGGCGTGCGACGGAGCATGGAGCAATGAGCAGTCAGATAGCCGCCTCGGGGCACGGTGCCCACCCCGGCGACCCGGGACACGGCGCCCATCCCAGCGACCAGACGCCGCGGCCCGGCCGCTGGCTGGCGCTGGCCGTGCTGGTGCTCGCGGTGCTGCTGGTGGCCGTGGACGCCACCGTCCTCGGCCTCGCCACCCCCTTCCTCAGCGAGGACCTGAGGCCCTCCGGCACCCAGTTGCTGTGGATCGGCGACGTCTACTCGTTCGTCATCGCCGGTCTGCTGGTCTCCATGGGCAGCCTCGGCGACCGCATCGGCCGCAAGAAGCTGCTGCTGATCGGTTCCGTGGCGTTCGGCGCGATCTCCGTGTTCAACGCGTACGCGACCACCCCGGAGATGATGATCGTCGCGCGGGCGCTGCTCGGCGTCGCCGGTGCGACCCTGATGCCCGCCACCCTCGCGCTGATCCGCAACCTCTTCCACGACCCGCGCGAACGCAGCCTGGCCGTCGGCATCTGGGGCGCGATGGCATCGGCCGGCGCGGCCGTCGGGCCGGTCGTGGGCGGCTTCCTGCTCGAACACTTCTGGTGGGGCTCGGTCTTCCTGATCAACCTGCCCGTCATGGCCGTCCTGGTCATCGTCGGTAGCCGGATGCTCCCCGAGTCCCGCGACCCCTCGCCCGGGCCCTGGGACCTGCCGAGCGTCGGCCTGTCCCTGGTCGGCATGATCGGCGTCGTCTACACCGTCAAGGAGGCCGCGGCACACGGCCTGAGCTGGGACATCCTCGCCACCTGCGTGGTTGGCGTGGGCGCCCTCACCTGGTTCGTACGTCGCCAGCTCACCCTGCCGTCGCCGCTGCTGAACATGCGGCTCTTCCACCACCGGGGCTTCTCCGGCGCGGTCCTCGCCGACCTGCTGACCATCCTCGGCCTGTCCGGGCTGGTCTTCTTCCTCTCCCAGTTCCTCCAACTGGTCCAGGACCGCGAGCCGCTGGAGGCCGGGCTCGCCGAACTGCCGGCCGCGGTCGGCGCGGTCTCGGCCGGCCTGGTCGCCGGCCTGGTCGCGCGCCGCTTCTCGGTCCGCATCGTGGTCTCCGGCGGTCTCGCAGCCGTCGGCCTGGCACTCGCCGCGCTCACCTGGTTGCAGGCCGATACGGGCTATCCGCTGCTCGGCGCGGTGCTCCTGGTGGTGGGTGTGGGGGCCGGCTTCTCCTTCACCGTCACCGCCGACGTGATCCTCTCCAGCGTGCCCAAGGAACAGGCCGGCGCCGCCTCCGCGGTCTCCGAGACGGCGTACGAACTGGGGGCGGCGCTCGGCATCGCCCTGCTCGGCTCCATCGTCACCGGCGTCTACCGCGACTTCTCGACCCCGCCGGGCACCCCCGAGCACGTCTCATCCGAGGCCCACGAGTCGCTGGGCGGCGCCGTCGAAGCGGTGCGCGGCCTCCCCGACGCGCAGTCCACCGCCCTGCTCGACTCGGCCAAGGAGGCGTTCGTGGACGGCCTGCGGATCGCGGCCGGGGTGGGCGCCGCGGTGCTGCTCGCCACGGCGGTCGTCGCCTGGTTCCTGCTGCGCGGCCAGCGGCTGGCGAACACCGCGGCGGAAGCCGAGTTCCTGGCCGATGCGGGGGCCGGCACCGGCACGGGAGCTGGCACCGGCGCCACGGCCTCCGCCGCGAAGGAGCAGCGGAGCGCGGACTGAGGGGACGCCGCGGCCCGCCCGGCCCGGCCCCGACCGGTGCGCATACGCACAGCCGCCCGCCCCCGGGGGGGGGGGGGGGGGGGGGGGGGGGGGGGGGGGGGGGGGGGCGGGGGCGGGGCGGGGCGGGCGGGGGGGCGGGGGG